>JBAYTC010000016.1:0-25586 GCA_041675825.1 Bacilli bacterium
TAATACCTACACTTTCAACATTACAAGACAATCACCATCAAACAATGCATTTTTAGATGGATTGGTAGTGGATGAAGACGGAAATAATCTTTTAGATTCTATCTTTAATAAGACGACTTTAAACTATACATTAAGAGTTGATAATGATGTTACATCAATAGATTTAAGTTATATAAGACCAGCTGGTTCAACTGTAACTGGAGACACTGGTACACTTAACTTATTATCTAAAATTAATATATTTAGAGTTAATGTTACTGCAGAAGATGGAGTGACTAAAAAGGTTTATACTTTAAATGTTTATAAAACAAATGATAATAATGAAGTAACTGATATTTTAGTAGATGAAGCTTCACTTATTGATAGTGTTGATTCAAGTCCATTTATAGCTACTCGATTAAATTATAATTTGGGTACTGTATTATATTCTAAATCAACTATAAAAATTGAACCAACTCTTGCAGATCCAAGTGCAAAGATTTGGATTAATGGCAGTTTAGTTACAACTTCAGCAAATGTTAGTTTGACTGAAGGATTAAATACGATTACTGTTTTGGTTAAATCTGAATATGAACATGAAAGAAATATGGCAGGTTTAACTTATACATTAACAGTAAATAGAACTCTAGCAAGCAGTGATACATCTATTACGGGAATTAATGTAAATGGAATTAGTGTTAATGGATATGATACACTTGATTCTGATACTATCTTTTTACCAAGTGGTACAAAGTTTGCATTAATTGAAGTACTAGGAAAACACGCAAATGCAACAGTTTTATATGATGGAAATACAAGTAATAATATAATTTTAAGTGGATCAACATTAAAAACAGTTACTGTAAAGGTTACTGCACAAAATGGAGATTACAAGAATTACTATGTTTCAGTTCAAGCTGCAAATACTAATAATGCCATTGATAATATTATATTGTCAGGTATAAGTTCGAGTTTGTTTAGCTTTGATGTAAACACAAAAGAATATACTATTGAGGTTCCTTTTGCGATTAATTCAACAATTGTTACTGTAACAACACCAACAGGAGCAAAATCAGTAGTAAGTGGAAATGGTACATATAGTTTAGTTTCATCTAATCAATATGATAATACAATAATTGTATATGCGACTAGTGAATCTGGTGTTCGTGGTGATATGTATACTATTAATATCAAGCGTGAACCGGCAAGTTCTGATACAAATATTTCAGCACTTCAAATATATAAAGGATCTACCGCTACAATTGGAAACGAACTTTTAGATCCATTGACATTTGATCCTGAAGATGATTTATATGAGGTTAGAGTAAATAATGACATTACTGCTGTATTTATTACCGCTACAAAAGCTACAAATGAGACAATTACTGGATTAGGTAGAAAATCTATAGTAATGGGAACTAATATTTACTCTGTTCAAGTTACTGCTGAGGATGGTTTTTCAACAAGAATTATTAACTTGAAAATTGTTAGAGCAAATGATAATAACACTATTAGTAGTATTTTAGTTGATGGAGAAAGTAAACCTACAACACCAAATGGCGAAATAGATGAGATTGTTCTAAATACATCTAGTAATCCATATCCATTTGCACTTAAAACTATTAATATTGCAGGTGTGTTAGAGGATGCATCAGCGAAACTATTTATTGATGGTGCACAAACAATAAGTTTAAATCACACCTTAAAAGAGGGGCAAAACACAATTGTTGTTTATGCTGTTAGCGAGTTTGGAACAAAGAGTCGTGAGATTCATATTTCATACTATCGTCAAAGTGCTGCTACTGACACAACTCTTAGTAGTTTAAGTGTTGAGTTAGAAGATGGAACACCTCTTGTTTTTGATGATGTTGTTTTTGATCCAAGTATTGAAAACTATGTTATAACTTTAGGCGATCATGATTCGTATACAAAAGTTATTATTAATGCATTAGGTGAGGATTTACCATTTAAAGAAGTGACTGGCCAGTTAGGCTTACAAAACCTCAATTGGATTGGTGATTCATTAAATCATAAATTAAATATAATTGTTACTGCAGAAAATGGTAGTAGCAGAACCTACAGTGTTACATTCTTAAAGAATTCAACTTTAAATAGTAATACTGGTATAAATAGTTTATCAGTTAAGGATTCTAGTGGAAAATCATATATTAGCTTTATTGATGATAATATAGCTAACAAAGGTAGTATTACACTTCCATTTAGTGTTTCCACATTAATCTTTAATATTGTTACTAGTGATCCAAGTGCAACAGTTAGTTGGGATAATGCTGTGATAGGAGCAAATACATTTGCTCCAGGAACAACGACAATTGTATATTTTAAAGTAACTGCTCAAGATGGATCAGAGGGAACACAATATTATTTTGAAGTTTCAAGAGAAATTGCTAAAACTGATCAAACCTTAAACACATTGAGTGTTAAAGATAAATTCGGTATTGAATATATTAGTGTTTTTCCAAATCTAAATGGAACCAAAATTTTCAATATTCGTGTAAATGATAATATTGATGAAGTTACAGTAGCTGGAACAGTTTTGACTGAAAACAAGTCACGTATTGTTAATGGATTAGGCACTTACAGCTTATCATCAGGTTTAAATACAGAAATTAAGGTATTTGTTCAAGCTGAAGATGGAACAATGGATAGTCCATATATCATTAATGTTTTAAGAGCCAATAACAATGCAGAAATATCTTCAGTAGAAATTGATGGAACTTCTATTGATTTAACAAATTTTGTTTTAGATAATACAAGTGGTAGAGATATTTATGTTCTTCAACTTGATAATGTAATTTTCTCAAAAGAATTACTTAACATTGTTGTTACTTCAGAAGATTTAAAAGCTAGAGTTACTGGTGGAGGTAATGTAAGTTTAAGACAGGGTACTAATTCATTCACATTCTTTGTAACTGCCCAAGATGGCGTTACTACTTCAAAAGAGTACCGTATCGATGTATTTAGAGAGTCTCCAAGCAACAATAGTTCTTTATCAAACTTAGAATTTATTATTGACGGAGTTGATGTTCTAACTGATGCCAATACTTTTAATCCAACAAAAACTCTTTATGAGGTAAATGTCGAAAGAGGATTATCATCAGGAATAATTACTCCTACTCTTGGTCATATTGCACAGTTTGTCTCTGGAGATATAAATGTAGTAACAATTAATCAAGGAACTATTAGTGAATACCGTATTATTGTTACTGCAGAAGATAAGGTTAGTGTTACCACTTATGTTATTAAGGTTTCTTCATTTAGTACAAACAATAATATATTAGATATTAATGTTGTTGATAATACTTCAAGTTTGCTTGACTTATCACCTATCTTTGATGCTTCTACTTATATTTATACATTGGATAATGTTTTATATAGTAATGATAGGATTAAATTTAACTTAGTTTTAGAAGATAGTCTCTATGCGACTTATACAGTTAAGTTCAAAAATGGAAATATTGTTGATCCAAACAATGTCACGTTAAATACTGGATTAAACACATTTGAAATTTTTGCTACAAGCGAAAATGGAATTATTGGTAATGTTTATGAGATTTCTATAACTCGTGAAGCTGCTGAAGTAAATACACATTTAAATAATATTACTGTAAGAGATTCTAATGAATTTGGTGATATTCTTCCAAATGGAAATATAACAGTTCTATATGGTAAATATGATTATACAATTAATTTAAATGCATCACATACAGCTACTAGTATTTATATTAATGCTGAGGCATTCTCTTCAAGTAGTAAGATTATAAGTGGATTAGGCATTCATCCTTTAAGTAGTGAAGGGGCTACTCCAATAAAGATTACAGTTGAGGCTGAATCTAAAGATACACAAGAATATTATGTTACTATTGTTAAGGGCGGGATAAGTCCTGTGAGTAGTGATAGTGATATTTATAGTGTTGAGTTACTACATAATAATATTGACTACTTAGATTTAGAACCGAGTTTACTTCCAACAAGTATGAGTTTGGATTTACCTAATTTTGTTGAGAGCGTGTATTTAGATATTACTGCTCATTCAAAAGCACAAATTATCGGCAATGGTGTTTATAATTTAATTCCTGGAGTGCCTGTTGTTATTACATACAGTGTTATTGCTGAGGATGGTCTTTCAACAAGTCAAGAATATCAACTTACAGTTACTAGAACTGCAAGAGTTGAAAATACTCTTGAAGATTTATTTATTACTGTTGATGGTAAGAAGATTTTAATTGATCCTGTACAAGACATAAATGAAGTTATTGTTGGTATGGATGTAACTGAAGTTACTATTGGAGGAGTTCTACCAGCTGGTGCAACAACTAGCGGATTTAAAACATATCCAATAAATAGTAATGAAGAGATAATTTATCTTACAGTTACATCTGAATCAGGTGATGATAAGATTTATTCAGTTAAAGTAATTAGAAAAAATAGCAATACAAATATTACAAGTATTGTTATTGATGGAATAAGTTATGATTTATCTGACTTCAATAATAAGGTATTATATTTACCTAATGTAACATATACTAAAAATACTATTAATTTGCTTGTTACTCCAGAAGATGATAAAGCAAATGTTATTGGAAATGGTGTAATTAACCTAGACCCTGAACATAATGCTATTAAATTTAGAGTAGAAGCAGAAGACAAAACTTTGGGTGATGAATATACAATTATTGTCTATCGTGAACTTATAAGCGATGATGCAACTTTGAAAGATTTGTTTGTTGAAGTTGGTGGAGTCAAGATTTTGTTTAATGAAGTTTTCAATCCTAATAATTTGACTTATACGCTAACTATTAGTAGAGGGGTTTCATTATATATTAATGCTGTGAAAAACCATTCTAACGCAAGTATTGGTGGTGATTATGGCAGTATAACAATTGCCGAGATAAATCAAGGTGGTGTAACTGAATTTAGAATTCATGTTACTGCAGAAGACGGAGTTACTAAATTAATTTATCGAATTAATGTAACAGCAAAAAATAATGTTTCAGAAATTAATGATATTACAGTATTTAATCAAGATTCTGTTAATCTTCCATTAAATGTTTCATTTGATAGTATGGTATTAAGCTATTTAGTAAATGATGTTGAATATGCAAATGAGTTTATTAGCATTACATCAAGTTTTGAAGATTCATATGCAAGTTTAATCGTTAAGAATTCTAATGGAACAATAGTTGATCCATCAAGTATTAGTTTATTAGTAGGTAGTAATGTATTTACTGTGTATGTACTTGCTGAAGATGGTATTAGTACAAGTTCTGAATATAGCATTACAATTAATCGTCTGGCAGCCGATACTATAAACACATTAACAGATTTATATGTTACAAGAACAAATGAATCTGGTGAGGTGTTGAGCTTTGTTGAAGGGGATTTTAATCAAAGTATTAATAGTTATACAATCTTCTTGCAAAAAACAGATACATTAAGTAATCTTTATATTCATGCGGTTAAAGAAAGTTCTAAATCGACAATAAATGGTGATAAATTAAGAACAATAACTGCTTCTGATAGTAATCTACTTAGAATAGATGTTATTGGAGAAGATTTGACAGTGAATTCTTACTTTATTACTGTTATACGTGGTGGATCAAGTGATAATACTAGTGATGCTTCAGTATTAGAAGTTAATTTACTTGATAAATCTATGAACAATTATTTGTCTAGCTTTAATAAGAATGTTGCAGTACAGAACCCTATTTCTGTAAGCTATAGTGTAAGCAGCTTATTCTTATTAGTAAGTAGTTACCCTAATGCAACAGTAATTGGTAATGGAAGTTATGAATTAACTCCTGGAGTTCCTAAAACGATAACTTTCCAAGTTATTTCTGAGGACTTAAGTAACACTAGTTTACTATATTCAGTAACTGTTACAAGAGAAAATCCTGTTGATGATAACTATTTAGATGATTTATTTATTGATGTTGTTGATGATCTTGGCAATACTGTAAGAATTGAATTAGATCCAACTAAATTATTAAATGAAGTTAGCATTAATAAAAATGCTGAGTCAATTATTGTTGATGGTAGTAATTCATCTGGATCAATTATTAAGGGTCTGGGAGAATATACTATTGATGGCAATGAAAAAATATTAAAAGTTATTGTATCAAGTCCTAATAGTGATGATAAAGAATACATTATTAGACTTCATAAAGCAAGTAGTGATACTGATTTTTCTTCAATTAGAATTAATGGCGTTGAAAGACTTCTTGATTTTTCAGATAGAGTATTAGATTTGGGTAATGTTAATTATTCAATGAAAACATTGAGCGTTGATGTAACTGCAAAAGATGAGTTTGGATTAGTTAATGGTGATAGTAGAAACTACTTTATCGAGTATGCTTTAACTAAAACTGGTTTAATTGAATACCATATATTTGTTTTAGCAGAGGATGGCACTGTAGGTCCTAAATATACAATTAGACTTAATCGTGCAGCTCCTAATACAAATGCTAATTTAAGTTCATTAACAATATCTGATAATGAAACATCAACAACGCTACTACTTAATCCAGCATTTAGTTCAAATGTTACCAAATATACAATTGATTTAACTGATTTGGGTAATGTTAGAGAGTTGCTAATAAATGGAGTAAAAGAAAGTATAACTTCAACAGTAAGTGGAAATGGTGCTTACATCCTTAAAACTGAACAAGGACAAACATCACAAATATTTAATATTATTGTAACTGCTGAGGATGGAGTTACAATTAAGAACTATGAAATTTTAGTTACTAGAGATGTCACTCCAGAAGATGATAACACAATTAATGAAATTTCTTTAATCGGTAGTGATTCAATTAACTATCTGGGATTAGATGGTAGTAGTTTATATAACTTTGAATTATCAAAATATGAGTATTTTATAAGTGTTCCATATGAGGTGAAAAACGTTACATTATATATTAGTAATAATAATGGAGCTACTCCTTATGGTTTAGGAAGACATAATATTACTAGTAAAACCACTGAAATTGAATTTTACATGGTTTCTAAGAGTATGATTCCTTCTAATACTTATAAGATTACAATTATTCGAGATGATCCAAGTGAAGATAATTTATTATCAAATATTATAATTGATGGGAAGACGGTTACTAATTTCTCTCCAGATGTGTTTGAATATACAATTAATGTTGTTGCTGAAAAAGTTAACCAAATATCTTTAGATGCAGTATTAAATGATCC
Source organism: Bacilli bacterium (assembly GCA_041675825.1). Taxonomy (GTDB): domain Bacteria; phylum Bacillota_I; class Bacilli_A; order ML615J-28; family CAG-698; genus JAEYQM01. The sequence continues at coordinate 7,198 of JBAYTC010000016.1, forward strand.
AAATGCATTAATGACAGGAGATATTGGAATAATTGAACTTCCAAATGGTAGAACACAGTTAAAGATTAATGTACGTGCTGAAAGTGGAGATGTAAAAGTATATACGATCAATGTAGATAGGCTTAGTGGTAATAATAATATTAATGATATTAGTTTAAACAATGGAGCGATTAATCTTTCATATCAACCTGATAAGCTAGTTTATCGTACTACTGTTTCTTATCAAACAACTTCTATTAATGTTAATGCTTTAAAAGAACATTCTATGGCGACATTAGAAGGAACTGGGCTTAAGACATTAAATGTTGGAAGTAATTACTTTACTGTTTTTGCTACGGCTGAAAATGGAGATCCAGGAACTTACTATCAAGTTGAAGTCGTAAGAGAAGCTCCAAGTAGTGATAGCTCACTAAAACTTTTGGAAATCTATGAATATGAGAATGGTCCATTAGTTAGCTTTAATCCAGTATTTATGCCGACAACTTTAACATATAACATTGCACTTGAAGAAGATGCGGTGCTTAATTCATTATTTATTAAAGCTGAAGCTAATAGCCCTTATGCTAGAGGAGTTAGTGGAACTGGATTTAAATGGTTACGAGCTGATGTTGATGGAAAATATCATAATATATTAGAAGTAACTGTTCTTGCAGAGGATGGTGTAACATCTACGACTTATACAATAAATGTTTACCGTGATGTTGATTTAAGTAAAGATGTGACAATTGGTGGACTAGAACTAATTGGAAGTAATGGTACTAATTATTTAGGTACTGATAATATTGCAATTACTAACTTTAATCCAAGTATTTATACTTACACAATTACAGTTCCTTACAATTTAGCATCAGTCACTTTAAATGTTGCTACAACTTCAGCAACAGTATATGGTGCGGGAACTAAGAGCTTTGGTGCAAGTTCATCTGTTACCTATGAGATGTATCTTGTTTCACAAGATTCAACAGTTCAAACGGGAACCTACTTTATAGTTGTTGAGCGTGAGGCGGCACTTACAAGTAATAAACTTTCAAGTTTACTAATTAATGAACAAGATATGCTTAATTTTAATCCTGACGTTACTCAATATGAGATTACTCTATCTGTTCAAAAATTCACTAATATTTTGATTTCTGCTACAGCTGAGGACTCATCTGCAGTTATTAGTGGAGATATTGGTGGACATAGATTAGTTGAAGGAACACAAAGTTTTGTTATTGTTGTTACTGCTCAAAGTGGTAATAATAGAACATATACAGTGATTGTAAACTATGTGCAAAGCAATGCGTTACTAGAGGATATATTAATTTATACATCTAATAACGAGGAATATATTCCAGATGAGGCAACATTATTTAAAGGTCTATCTTTTGATCCGGAAACTTTTGAGTATACAATAAAAGTTGACAAAATGGTTAAGACATTTAATATTAGTGGAGCTGCTCAAGATTTAGCTAATGCATTAGTTATTGGATTCGGAACATATGATTTAGAAGATACTGGTACAAAAATCAATATCTTTGTTCAATCTGCTGATGGTAAACAACTAGAAAAATATGTTTTAAATATTTTAAAAGAAGATTTACCTAGCAATAATTCAAAACTTAAGGATTTAAAAATAAATAATGGTGAGTACAAACTTACATTTGACCCAAATATCAGAAGCTATTCAATTACTGTAAAGAATGATGTTACTAATTTAGATGTTGAAGCAATTACTGATTGTCCGTATGCTGCAGTATCAATTACTGGTTCTGAACAAATAGATGAAGGTAAAAACGTATTAATGGTCTTGGTACAAGCTGAAGATGGAAGTGTTTCTTTCTATCAGGTATCAGTTATTCGTGATTCTGCACCAGATTATTTCTTGTTAGTAATGTTAATCGTGGCATTTTTAGTTTGGGTACTTACAATTATATATTTCTTAATTTTCTCTAATAGAAATAAAAAAGGCAAAAACCGACCAGTGGTTATTTAAAAATCTGATGGGAAGGTGGGTAAAACCACCTTCTGCATTAGATAGGAGGCAAAATGTATTATTTATCATCTACAAAAAATATAATTCTAACAATCAATTTAATGGTGGTGTTTGCTTTACTAATATATATCTTTTATAGAGTTATTAAGAAAGAATCAAAATCTTATAAAAAGAGAAAAGCACTATCTATTAATGATATTGTTAGATACAAGGTATTATACAAATTTTTAAAGTTTCAAATATATAAAAATAGTGATGTTAATGAATTTACTTTACTTATGGTAAGTATAGACAATTTTGAAACAGTTGGTAAATATCTTAACAAGGAAGAAGAGAGTAGTTATCTAAAAAAGGTGGCAGCTAACTTAAGAATGAATTTACCCTTACATGGAAAAATGGCTCAATCACCAGATAGGCCTAACTTTGTTATTTACTTACCAAAGATATATGAAGAAGAACAGATTCATCAGATTACTAAGAAATTCAAACTTTCTGCTGAAAAGAAGATAAATATTCGTGATGCAGTATATATTCAAAAAAATGTTAGTATTACATATACTATTTATCCAAAACATTCAAAAGAGCTGGATGAACTATTAAGTAATTTGAAGTTAACTATGTTACAAGTTAAAAGACAAAATGGTAATTTAGTTATGAGTTTTGACAAGGGTTTAAAAGAGTTTCATCCTGAAAGATTTGAAATTTTAAAAAATGCAATTAAAAATGACGAAATGAAATTATATTACTACCCTATATTTGATCCGATTAATAGGGAAATTTATGGGACAGAAGTTATAGTAAATTGGGATAATAAAACAAATGAAATCAAAACATTAAGAGATTTATTGTTTTATGCTGAAACATCAAATGATGAGTATTGGTTGGGTTTATGGGTATTTGAAAAAATGCTTGAAGCCCACATGAATTTATTAAAAGTAATGGATACAAAAGAATATTATATATTTATGCAAACTAGTATTAAACAGTTTAATAATGATGATATAATCGAAGTTGTTGAAAGAATTACTAGAAAATATCATGTTGAACCAAGAAGAGTTGTATTTCAAATTGTTAATCCAATTGAAGCTAATTCATCTATTAAATTGATGAAAAATATTATAGAACTTGAGCGTTTAGGTTTTAAATTCTGTATTGAAGTCAATAAGATAGAAAATAGATTAAAAGTTATTATTAATGAGTATTTAGTAAGCTTTATTAAAATTAGCAAAGACCTAATTCTAAATGAAAAAACCGACACATTAGATTTAGAGAAATATGCTAGGGATAAAAATGTTGATATAATTGTTACAGATATTAAGAGCATAGAAGAAGGTAATAGTTTTGTTGATAGGGTTACTTATCTTCAAGGGAACCTCGATGGTTTTCCTTGTGTAAAAGAAGAATTATTATCACTTGTTACAAAATATCGTCGTTCACTATAAGGAGGGTTAAGTTATTATGGAACAATTTGCAAAATGGTTTATAGATTTTTTCCAAAAACTGCTTAGAGATATTGGCGATTTTTTTGTGCAAATCTTTGATGCTGTATATAAGCTGTTTTATCCAAATATTAAATCATATATTTACGATTTTAAATCAGCTTCAGCTACATTTTCTTCAACTGAAATGATTTTGGCTGTTTTAGCAATCGTAATAGTCGTCTTATTGTTTTTAGGTCTGTTGTTTCTAATATTTATTCTACTTAGAAAGTATATTAGATTCACTAAAGAAGAGAAAACCAAAGATGAATTATTTCATGAGATTTCTAATTTAAATAGTCAATTAGCAGTTTTACTGGATGGTAAAAATGCATCTGTCGCTTTAGGTAATGAAGATTTAGGATTTGATACTAGTAGTGGAGTAACTTCACCAAGACAAAAAGAATCTAGAAAATTAGAAAAAGGTCGATTTGTTAAATTGGTTAGAGTTGATGAAAAATATCGTTATTCAATTTTACCGACTAAAATGACTGAAAAGAATCAAATTGGTTTGCAAGAATTAGTTAACAGATTTATTCATTATTCTGGTTCAGAACTTGGTCTTTTCTATGATAAAAAAACTATCTCAACATTCTTTGCTGGAATGGCAGCATCTAAAATATTAATACTTGAAGGTATTTCAGGTACTGGTAAAACATCTCTACCATATGCCATGGGAAAATTCTTTTCTAATCCAGCCTCTATCATTTCTGTTCAACCTTCATGGCGAAACAGAACAGAAATGCTAGGTTATTTAAATGAATTTACCAAGAAATTTAATGAGACTGAGTTTCTAAAAGTATTGTATGAAGCAACCTATAGAACAGATGTAAACTTCATTGTATTAGATGAAATGAATTTAGCTAGAATTGAGTATTATTTTGCTGATTTCTTAAGTATGTTAGAAATGCCTAATCCTAATGAATGGTTGATTGATTTGGTTCCTGATCAAATTAGTAGTGATCCAATTCATTTAGAAGATGGCAAACTAAAGATATCTCAAAATATCTGGTTTGTAGGAACAGCCAATAAGGATGATTCAACTTTCACAATTACTGATAAAGTTTATGATAGAGCTTCTTCAATATCTATGAACAGAAAATCTGATGATATTGGTTATGATCCAACTGATTCAGTTGTAATGAGTTTTGATTACTTAGACAAGTTATTTAAAGATGCTCAACAAGAATTTGAAATTAGTCCTGAGATAATGGATAGTTTATATAAACTAGATATGTTTATCTCAGAGAAGTTTGAAATTGCTTTTGGAAATCGTGTAATGAAACAAATCAGAACTTTTATTCCTGTCTATATAGCATGTGGGCAAGATGAGCTAGAGGCATTAGACTATTTGGTTTCTAGAAAAGTAATTAGAAAATTTGAAACACTTAATTTGCCTTTCTTACAAACAGAACTTGAAGAACTTGAAATTTTATTTGATAAATTATTTGGTAAGGATAAGTTTGCTGAATCGAGAAAAATGCTTGATTCATTCAGTAAAATGTTATAGTCCGGTATTATATAATGAAAAAAAAGTATGATGCTGATAGGTTTTTGTTTAATGTAATGTTAAATGTGGATAAACTCGAATTAGAGAGTGATTTCCCAAGTATGTTTTATGACTCATATTACCGAGGTAAAAGAGAAATATCACAGAAACAAGAAATTCTTTCTAAGAGGTTTGATATTAAATGGATTGAAACGATTGAATCATATTTGAATAGTTTAAATATTATTGCAAGAACTGTTAAATCTAATTTAAAATATGAATCTGAGGTTGTCCCAGTTGAACTTGCTCGAAATATTAGTAGTGAGTCAGTAGTTCATTTAACAAGTCATACTGAGAATATTAAGGAAATTACTGAGGAGGGTGTTATCCCTCAGAAGATTCTTACAAATTTATCAGAAATTGAATATGGTATTTATGAGAATCGTTTTATTATGACCTTAATACTGAGGTTAAGAGACTTTGTAAATGAACGTGTTAAGATAATTAAAGAAAACTTATCAACCACAAAAAAAATAGATTTTAAGTTTGATAGTACATTTATATATGAAGAGGCAAATTATCAAATATCATTAAATATTAATCAAGAAGAAGCAAGTGGTGTAAATAAAATTACTGAGTACAATAATCATGTATATGAAAGAGCAGAAAAGTTACTTAGACTAATTAATCGTCTATATAGAAGTCCTTTCATGGAACTTATGAAGGGATATAATAAAGTAGTTCCTCCAATTATGAAAACTCAAGTAATTTTAAAAAACCCACACTTTAAGAATGCTTATTTGTTATGGTTATTTTTAGATAAAAATCAAAATTTTGAATTCGATGTTGAAAATGAAACTAGTGATATGTTAATATCTGGAAATTATGATTATGCATTAAACAAAACTATATTATTAATGTTTTCAAATTTATTGCTTCATGATGGAGATAAGGATGATGGATCAGAGATTGATAAATCCCGTGAGGCTTCACGTAAAGATCCTTTTATTAAAGATTATTCTAAACCTATTATTGAAGTGGGTAGTGAAAATATTGAACTAGAAGAAATTGGACTTAATGAGTACTTTCTAGGAAAAGCTAGAGAAATCTTTAAACAAGAGATTGAAAGAAATATGGAAGTGGATTCAGATTATAAGATTTCACTTAAGAAAGCATTACGTGATACAATGGGTATTACAAATGCTCTATATGCATCATTTTTCGAGATTGACGCTGATGAAGATATTTTTAGGAAACTAGTTAGGTCTGAAGATCCAATGCTTGCATACGAAGAAGCCAAGAAAAAACATGATATTGCTAAGACAATTAGACAAGAAAAAGAAAGAGATTATTTAGAAGCTATTGAACTTGAGAAAAAATGGGCTACAGTTCTAGCACAAAAACAAGAGAAACTTATCGAATACGAAGAAAAGAAAATTGATGAGTTGGTTACTAAATTTATTAATGCTAAAAAAGAAGAGTTTGAAAAAGTTGATAAAGAAATCGAAAATGATTTGGCTAAAGATAGACAAGACAATATTGATAAGCACAATGATGCTTTAAGAAAAGAGTACAATGATCTTAAAGAAAAACTTGAAGAAGAAAGAAGACGTATTGAAAATGAGACTACATCAAGAACTGATAAAGCGCTTGGTGAGTTAAATAACTTACATGAAGAAAAAAGAAGAAAAATGCAGCTTATTGCTCAAATGAAACAAGTTGAGGATATGATTAAGTATAAGGATGAAAAATCTAAACTTAAAGTTATGTATGAAAGAGCTCTAGAAGTTTTAATCGAAGAGAACAAAACAGGTGAACAATCTGCTAAGATTAAAGATATTAGAACAGAGTTAAACAAACTTGCCAATGCAGAAGCAAAAGCTGTTGTATCCTTAAAACTTGCTGTAAATTCACTTCAAGAAGAATTGGGAATTGTTGTTACTAAAAAGAGTCTTTAGAATAATTAAAACAACCACATTTTGTGGTTGTTTTTTATTGCACGAAAATTTTCTAAACAATTGTAAACAAGCTTTTTTTATTGTTTTAAGCTTTAAAAGCAAGTATTATGTTAATTGGTTTAGAACCTAAAATGTTAGCTTAATGCATTTAGATAGGGAATGAATAATACTTTTTTAAAAACTATTGAGTTATGATTTAGTTACATATTAATTATTAGTGTTTGTGTATATGTTGGAGCATAATAGGAATAAAATGAAATTATATACTAAAAATTTATATTAACATTTACACAGTTTAATGGTATAATAATAAGGTATTGTTATTAAGGTAATAATAACGTTATCAAAAAAATACAAATAATTTTATGGTAAAATATATATGAGGCGGTGTACTTATGATTGAAAGATATAGCACTCCACAGATGAAGAAATTATGGAGCGATGAGAATCGTTTTAATTCTTTTCTGAAAGTTGAATTAGCCAGTTTAGAAGCTTTAAGTAATTTGGGTATTGTTCCTTTATCGGATTTTTTATTGATAAAGAATAATGCTCGTTTTGACGTTTCAAAGATTATAGAAATTGAAGAGATAACGAAACATGATGTTATAGCTTTTACTAGAGCAGTTTCTTTGAGTTTAGGTAATGAGAAGAAATGGTTTCACTTTGGTATGACTTCCACGGATATAGTAGATAGTGCTAATAGTCTCATTATTAAAGAAGTTAATGAAATCTTACTTTTAAAAATGTATAAACTTCTTGATGTGTTTAAAGAAAAAGCTATTAAATATCAAAGTACACCTTGTATTGGTAGAACCCATGGTATGCACGCTGAGGTAACTTCATTTGGACTAAAGTGGGTTTTATACTATGATGAGTTACTTAGGTTAATAGAAAATTTCAATAACTCTAGAGTTGCTATTGAGCAAATAAAAATGAGTGGTGCAGTAGGTAATTTTACTGTTTTACCAATCAAAGTTGAAGAAATTGCTAGTAAGATTTTAGGTTTAGGATATGCTAAAGTGTCAACACAAGTATTATCAAGAGATCGTCATACTTCATATATATTCAGTTTGGCTCAAATTGCATCTTTAATGGAAAAAGTTGCTACAGAAATTAGACATTTATCAAGAACTGAGATTATGGAAGTTTCTGAATTTTTTGATATTGGTCAAAAAGGCTCTTCAGCAATGCCCCATAAGAAAAATCCTATTGCATCAGAAAATATTTGTGGATGCAGTAGAATAATGAAAAGTTATGTTAATGTTGCATTTGAAAATAATAATTTATGGCATGAAAGAGATATAAGCCATTCATCAAGTGAAAGAATTATGTTGGCTGATGCAACAACATTGCTTGACTATATGTTAGAAAGATTTATTAAAGTTGTAGATAAATTAATTGTTTATGAAGATAGAATGAAAAAAAACATTTCCCTTACTAATAATATTGTATATTCAGGTAGTGTTCTTAATATGTTAGTAACAAAGAATTTATCACGCGAGGAAGCGTATGACTTAATTCAACCATTAACATTTAAAGCAATTGAAGATGATATTGATTTTTACGTTTTAGTAAAAGAATTAAATTTGCTATCAAGTGATGAACTACAGGAATGTTTTAGTAATGAATATTATTTAAGAAATGTAAGATACATATATGAAAGAGTAGGAATCTAGGAATGAATAAAACTGTTGTTGTTATAGGAAGTCAATGGGGAGATGAAGGTAAAGGTAAGATTACTAATTACCTAAGTGAGGCAGCTGATGTTATTGTACGTTTCCAAGGTGGAGATAATGCAGGACATACAATAGTATTTGATAATAATACATATAAATTACATTTATTACCATCCGGTATTTTTGATGAAAACAAGAAAAATATCATGGGTAATGGCATGGTTATTAATCCAAAGAGTTTAATAAAAGAATTAGAGGATATAAGAAGTTACGGATTTAAATGTAACAATTTATACATAAGTGATAGAGCCCATGTTATTTTTGACTATCACAAGGTTTTGGATGTTTTAATTGAAGAATCATTGGGAGATTTAAAAATCGGTACTACAAAAAAAGGTATTGGTCCGGCTTATACAGACAAGGTTAGTAGAATTGGAATCCGTATGGCTGATTTTGTTAGTGATGATTTTGAGGAAATATATTATAAACATTTAGCTTTAAAAAACAAAGAAATCGTTCGTTTGGGAGGGGAACCTATTTCTAAGGATTCCCTAAAAGAATATTTAGTTATTAGAGAAATTATTAAACCATTAGTGTGTGATACTATTAGTTTAATTAATGAAGAGCATAAATTGGGAAGCAAAATATTGTTTGAAGGTGCACAAGGAGCTTTACTCGATATTGATTATGGAACATATCCATATGTTACCTCAAGCAGTCCTTCTAGTGCTGGAGTCGTAGTCGGGTCTGGTTTAGGTGTAAATAAAATAAATGAAGTTTTAGGGATTGTAAAGGCATATACAACAAGAGTTGGTGAAGGTCCTTTCCCAAGTGAACTAAATAATTCTTTAGGAGACCATATTCGTGAGGTTGGACATGAATATGGAGCTACAACTAATCGTCCTAGAAGAATTGGTTGGTTTGATAGCGTGCTTTTAAATTATTCATCAATGGTTAATGGTTTAACAGGATTAGCTATAATGCTTTTAGATGTTTTAACAGGTATTAATGAACTACAAATATGTGTTAGTTATACACTTGATGGTAAAATAATTAACTCGATACCAGCAAGATTAAAGGATTTTAGCAGGTGTAAACCAAATTATATTAGTTTACCGGGTTGGAGTGAAGATATAACTAATGTTAAGAGTTTTGATGAACTTCCGGTAAATGCTAAAAACTATCTAAGAAAAATAGAAGAGCTTGTTGGTGTTGAGATTAAATGCTTTTCAGTAGGACCAGATAGAGAACAAACTATTATCATGAAAGAGATTATTTAAAAATGAAAAAATATGATGTTATAATTGTTGGGGCTGGCCCAATGGGTATTTTTACCGCTTATGAATTAATGGTCAAAAGACCTGATTTTAAAGTTTTACTAATAGACAAAGGCCATGATATATATGATCGTAAATGTCCAATCCTTCAAGGTAAGATTAAACAATGCCCTATGGATACTAATGGATATAGCGGTTGTAAACCTAGTTGTTCAATGACTTGTGGATTTGGTGGATCTGGAGCATATTCAGATGGTAAATTCAATATAACCAATGAATTTGGTGGTTGGATGGATAAATATATTAATCCAGAAGAAGTTTTAGATTTAATAAAATATGTAGATAGTATAAATTTACTTCATGGAGCACCATTAGAAATAACTGACCCTAATACTGAAAAAGTATTTGAAATTGAAAAGAAAGGTATTGCTAGTGGATTAAAACTTCTTAGAAGTGAGGTAAGACATTTAGGCACTGAAGTGAATTTGAATGTTTTAAAAAACATAAACCAAGAAATGAAATCAAAGATTGATTATATGTTTAAAACTGAAGTTTTGGATATACTTGTTGAAGATGAAGTTATTAAAGGCGTCACAACTAAAAGCGGACAAACCATATATAGTGATTATGTAGTTATTGGTGTTGGTCGTGGTGGCAGTGATTGGCTAAATCAAACTTTAGGTAAGCATAAAATTGAGTTTAAAAATAACCGTGTTGACATAGGTGTTCGTGTAGAAACTAATGATATTATCATGGATGAAATCAACAAATATTTATATGAAGGAAAATTCATATTTAATACAAGCGTTGGTACAAAGGTTAGAACATTTTGTTCAAATCCTAGTGGACATGTTGTTATTGAAAACTGGAATGGAATAATGGTTTGTAATGGCCATGCATTTAAGGATATAAAATTGGGAAGTAGAAATACAAATTTTGCTTTACTGGTATCGCATGAGTTTAATGAGCCGTTTAAAGACCCTAATGAGTATGCTAGACAGATTTCTATTCTTGCTAATAAATTATCAAATGGATCAGTTATAGTTCAACGTTATGGAGACATTATTAAAGGTAGAAGAAGCACTGTTAAAAGAATCACAGAAGGTTTTGTGGTTCCAACACTTAAGGAAGCTGTTCCTGGTGATTTGGGCTTAATTCTTCCTTACAATACAATGAAGTCATTAATAGAGATGATAGAAGCATTAGATAAAGTAACTCCAGGTATTGCAAATGATCACACATTATTTTATGGTGTTGAAGCTAAGTTCTATAGTGATAGAGTAGAAGTAAGTAATGAATTTGAAACAAAAATTAAGAATCTATTTGTTGGTGGAGATGGAGCTGGTATTACTAGAGGTCTTGCTCAAGCTGGTGCAAATGGAATTAAAGTTGCTAGAGTAATCAGTGGTAGAAAGTGATGGTGACATCACTTTTTAACTTCCTTTTCTTTTGCAATTTATAGTTAATTATGATAGAATTAGTTAGGTGATTTTTATGAAAGATAAATTTATTGAAATAAATAAAAAAGCAGCATTAGCTGGCTCAAGTTTAATTGTATCTTCTAAAGATGAAATATTAGAAGAATTAAATTATGGGTATAGTGACTTAGATTTAAATAAAAAAGTAACAAGTAATACAGTCTTTAGAATCGCATCTATATCAAAAATGATAGTAGCTTTAGGTATTATGAAATTATATGAAGAAGGATTACTTGACATTGATAAAGACATTAGTGAGTATCTTAATTTTAATTTGAGAAACCCTAAATATCCTGATAAAGTAATTACAATAAAAATGTTAATGACTCAAACATCAAGCATCACTGATGGAAAAGAATATACTACAGGCTACAATTTAATTAATGGTACAAATAAAGATGTGAATTTAGAAGATTTATTATTGCAAGATGGAAAATATTTTGTGGATGAGACATTTGATGATAATATTCCTGGAAGTAAATTCATATATTCTAACTTTAATTGCGGTATTTTAGCTTGTGTTATTGAGAATGTCAGTAATAAAATTTTTACTGATTATATTAAAGAGGTATTATTAACGCCTCTTAATATCGATGGCTCTTTTAGAGTAAGTGATATAAAGAATGATGATATAGCGACTTTATATTATTATAAGGATGGTAAACATATTGTTTCAAGGACAAAAGAAAACTTTTTGAAAAATGAATATAAGATATTTCCATTAGGTCAAAATTTTCGCGGTCCAGCTGGGGGATTGTTTATTAGTATGAAAGATCTTTCAAAAATAATGAGGGTATTTATGAAAGAATCAAAGTTGTTTAAAAAGTCGACAATCGATTTAATGTTAGAAACACATTGGCAAGGTATTGGAGATGGTGAATATCGTGCTAAGGGTCTGCAAATCATGATTCTTGATTATTTTGATAATAAAAGATTGTTTGGACATTTTGGAGATGCTTATGGAGCTAAAAGTTTTATGCTATTTAATCCAGTTAAAAATATTGGTATATGCTATATAACTAATGGTGGTGGATTCAAATATCAAGATTTTGGAATATGTGATATTCATGAAGATTTAATCAATCTGTTCTTAGATAAATATTGGAGTAGCAATGCTTAAATTTCCAGCAAATAATAAAATATATATTACTAGTGATATTCATGGAGGAAAGCACCTCCTAGAAGAATTGGTTAGTAAGGTTGAAAAAGACAGTTTCTTATTTTTAATTGGAGACTTCATTGAAAAAGGAGAAGACTCTTTAGGTACTTTAGAATATGTTTATGAACTTTCTAAATCAAGTAAAGTATTTGTTACAATAGGTAATAATGATCATGCTTTATTAAGAGCTCTTGAACCGGGTAATATCGATTTCTTTATTAATAGACTAGATAAGCCAACCTCGATACTCTACCAAATGAAAAGGAAGTTAAATATTAGTGATCCGTTTTTGCTTCAAAAGGAAATAAATATTGTCTATCGGCATTTAGTTGAATTTTTAAGTAGTCTTTCTACATATTACATTATTGATAAGTTCTTATTAGTTCATGCAGGGATAAACAAGACTATTGAAAATAGTAATTTGCGAGATTTTATTGGTCAAGATAATTTTTATAACCATGGACATGAAACTGATTATACAGTAATTTGTGGTCATTATCCAACAGCAATGTATCATATAGATGAATATAATAATAGTATTTTAATTGATGAAGAAAAAAGAATAATCTGTATTGATGGTGGATATAAAGAAACAAATCTTGGACAATTAAATATGTTAGAAATTAGAAAGCATGATAATAGTTATATATATAAGAAACATTACGTTGATGATTTTAAAAAAGAATATATTAATGTAGATCATGTAGGTTATGGAAATAAAAGAGGAATTTGTTTTCCAAATTATGAACTCAAAGTTTTAAATAAAGATGAATATTTCAGCAGTGTTATGACTATTAATACTAATGAAATATTTCAAATAAAGAATGAATTAATTAAATGTATTGATAACAAGTGTTATGCAATTGATGATTGTCCTAACAATCATTTAAGTATTAATAAAGGTGATGTCGTTAGTGTTATTTGGGATAATTATAAAGGTTATTCATTAGTTAAGAAAAATGGCATTTGTGGATGGATAAAAAAGGAGAATTAGCTGATGATTAAAAATGTGTTAATTGATTTAGATGGAACATTATTACCAATGAATCAAGATGAGTTTCTAAATGGGTATTTTAAAGTTATTGGAAAGAAGTTTAAGGATTATGATGTTCAAAAGATTATGGTGTCATTAAATAAAGGAATAAATGCAATGCTACATAATGATGGAGTAGCAACGAATGAAAAAGTATTCTGGGAAGTGTTTTTTAATGACTTAGATAATGATGAAAAAATAGCAGATATATTTTTGGATATGTATAAAAATGAGTTTCAAAGTTTGATTAAATATACTAAGCCTACTCTTAAAGCAAAAAAATTAGTTGATTTAATGAAAAGAAAAGGATTGAATATTTATGTATGTACAAACCCATTATTTCCAACGATAGCAACATACTCACGATTAAAATGGGCAAATTTAAATCCTGAAGATTTTAATCATATAACAACATATGAAAACAGTAGTTATTGTAAACCTAATATTAATTATTATATTGAGGTTTTGGAAAAATTTGATTTAGATCCTAAAGAATGTATTATGATTGGAAATGATGTTCTAGAGGATTTGGTTGTTAATAAATTGGGAATAAAAACATTTTTGTTAACTGACAATTTAATTAATACAAGAGATATTGATTTTGTTAGTGATTACGAGGGTAATTTTGATCAATTATTAGATTTTTTTAAATAATACATACTCAAATAAATCACGTTTATCGTGATTTTTCTTGCATTTTAGACCTAATGTATGATATATTAAAGATAGAGGAAAATCATGAAATTTGAAAATGTTCAAAATTTACTTTTAACTGAGAATTTTAAGATATTATTAAAAGAAATACAAAGATGTGATAATAGTATTTTTAAAAAAGGTATTAAGTTATATTGTCACTATAAAATTAATAATGTAGCAAGAAGTAAATATAATCCTTATTTTTACTTCTTATTAAATAAAGATATACATAATGTCATTAATGATTTAAAGAATATTGATGATTTATACGCAAACTACTATTTAGGTTTGTACTATTTTTCTATTTACAATTTGGATTTAGCATTTGAATATTTCTCCAAATATTCTAATGCATGTTATACTTCATATATCGGTCAAATAATGATTGAAAAAGGTGAGCTATTAAAAGGAATAACTCTTTTAAATAATAGCAAAAGCTTTATTCTTAGTTCATTTTACTTGGCAAATTGTTACAGTAACAATTATGGAGTTCACTATGATTTTAATACTTGTGAGAGTTTATATAAGTATTGTGCTGATTTAGGGTATCTTGATGCCATCTATCATTTAGCTGTTTTATACATTAGTACTGATCAAATAAAATATGGACCTAAGTATTGTTTAGATTTAATGGAAAAAGCAGCATTAAAATATCATACAAAGAGTTATATGTATGTTCTTTACTATTATTATTTAAGGGATGAAGTTTTGTTTGATAAGTGGTTTGAATACTTAAAATCATCAGATAATAAGGAATTAATCCAATTAATAGCAAATGACTTTAAATATGGTTATAATTTTGAAGTTGACGAGGTTAAGTCTTCAATATTATACAATCTATAGGGTGGAAAAATGATTTGTCCAATTTGTAAGAAAACTATGATTGAAAGTAAACATAGGGTTTTTTGTGACTCTAATCATAGTTTTGATAAGGCTAAGAGTGGTTATATAAATCTCTTATTAAACAGTAGTAATAGTGGTGATAATAAATCAATGATTGACTCTAGAGAGATGATTATGGGTTTGGGGTATTATCAACCACTTGCTGAAGAAATAAATAGAATTCTTTTAAAATACAATATCAAGAGTGTTTTAGATGTAGGCTGTGGAGAAGGTTATTATTCAAAATTTATCAGTGATGTTTTGAAAATAAATGTTGTTGGTATGGATATTTCTAAGTATGCTTGTTTAAGGGCTTCTAAATCGACAAAGGCAGTTAAATATATAGTAGCATCTATGAAAGATATACCATATGAAGATAATTTTTTTGATGCAATATTAAATAATTTTGCACCACATTCTGAAGATGAGTTTTGCCGAGTATCTAATAATTTATTAATTAAAGTCATACCAGGCACTAAACACATGTTAGAAGTTAAAAACTTTTTGTATAATGATATTATAATTAAAGATAGTAAAATTCAAAGTTTTGTTGGCTTTGATTTAATTGAAGAAGTAAACCTTACTTATAGCAAATATGTTAATCATGTCTTGGATCTAGTAAGGATGACTCCATATTATTACAAAACCAAGATTAATGAAGATGAATTAATGGCATTTGAAACTAATGTTACTTTTGATTTTAAACTGCTGATATATAAAAAAAGGTGAGCATTGATGAAAAACCACAAGAAATCAACTTTTATCACTTATTTAATCATAGCAATCACAGCATTATTATTAGTTGTGAATTTTTTAGATTATCAAGTTGATCAAAATAAATCATTTGTAGATTCTTTAGAAAACACAATTAAGTTAAGAGTTGGTGTTGCTAGAAATTACTTACAAATGAGAATTTCTCAGCATGAAATTATCTTGGAAAATGTGGCTGTTGAGTATGGTAGTGAAGGTGTTTTGCCTAATGATCTTGGTTTAGGTGAAATCGAAATTGTAGAATATAGTGATTTGGATCTTTCTTATAAGGCTAGACTGACAAATAAGACTTCACATTTTACTACTGAAACTTACGCATTAGTTTTTTTAGTCCCGATTTATGATGGTCCTATCATTGATAAAGTTTTAATTAATAAGTTAGAAAATCTTAATCCATTATTAGATCAGTTCATTACTTCCGAAGAAGATCAAATGTTTTATGTTAATATGTATGGTGACTATATATTTAATGGAATTATTGGATATAACATTAATGATGATTTTGAAAGTATAGAAGTAATAGGTAAAGATATTGATAATATCCTTGAGTATATGAGAAGTTCTAGTAGTGGTATCATTAGACTGTCTATAAACTCTGAGTATTATTTTACATATGAAAATTTAGGTGAAATGTTTATCATTATGCTTACAGATTCTACAAAAGCCGATTTGGATAATCAAAACACCATAAATATTGTTTATAATTTTACTGCTAAAACCATTGTTATTTTATTCACATTCTTTGTTTATATTATAATTGTTTTTATTAGAAGACATAAAGTAGTTCAAAAAAGTTCCTTACAAATGGAAACATTGGATAATTTGAAAACCGGAGCTGTTGCTTTAGTTGATCCTCTGGATAACCTTAGATTTCTATACTTTAATGAAGCCTTCACAAATCTAGTCGGATATAACAAGGAAGAAATTGTTGAAAGCTTTGATAATTGTTTAGTAAATTTTGTTCATAACACCGATATTGAAGAATTTAATAATAAATTCCAAGATGTGATTACAAATAATGTGGCCGAAATAAAAGTACGACTAATCACAAAGAATAAAGGTATAAGATGGATTCATTTTAATTTTAGTATGAGTTCAAAAAATGATACTTGTACAATAATAATGATTGATATTAATGATAGCAAGCGACTCAATTCTCTAATCAAGAATCTGGTTTCAACAATTCCTGGTGGTGTTATGAGACTTGATGCGCGAAATTTTGATATATTATATGCTACCCAAAGTTTTGCAAAATTGCTTGGATATAATCATAAAGAGTTTTTAGTTTCATTTAGAAATTTAAGTAGTTTGGTTCATCCTGATGATTTAGATAAATTAGAAAACAGCAAAATTACAAGTGCTGATAATCTATACTTAGAAATTAGGTTATTAGGTTTTAATGGTAGTTATATTTGGGCCGCAGTTCATGGGAAAAAAGTTATTGAAAATGGTGAGATTACTTATCATACAGTAATTATGAATATTTCTGAACAAATTAAGACATTAGAAGATTTAAGAAAAGAAACTGAAAGGACTAAAACAGTCCTTGAAATGACTGATGAGTTTATTTTAGAATACTTTATAGATCAAGACAGATTGGTATCGACTAAAAAATGTGTTGAAGTTTTTGGCTTCCCAATCATAATTGAGAACTTTTTTAAGAATATTGGCTCTATGAATAAAATACATCAAGAAGATATATCTGTACTTGCCGAGGTAGTTGGAGATTTAAATAATATTAAACCTGAATATGCTGCTGATATACGTTTAAAGGATATTAGCGGTAATTACCGTTGGTATAATTTAAAATGTGTAACGCTTTATGAAAATAAAGAGCCTTATAAACTATTATCAAAACTAACTGATATTAACGAACAAAGGAAAAGAATTGATAACTTATTAGATATTTCTCAAAGAGATTCTTTAACGGGATTATTTAACCATAATAGTTATGCTAGGAAGGTTGATGATTACTTTAGAAACGAAGGCAATAAAACAACAAGTATGTTAATCATATTTGATCTTGATGATTTCAAACAGGTTAACGACACTTTTGGTCATCAAGTTGGTGATAAAGTAATTGTTGAATATTCCAAAAGGTTAAAATCTTACTTTAAGAATTATAGTATTGTCGGTAGAATTGGTGGAGATGAATTTTCAGCTTTAATTAAAGATATTGGAGACAATGCCATCAAAACTATTGAAGAATTGCGAACCCTTTTATCTGAACCAATAGATATTGGGCAAGATTCATTAGCGGTAACAACCAGCTATGGAGTTGCTTTCTATCCTGATGATGGAATAGTTTATGAAGAGGTATTTGCAAATGCAGATACTGCTTGTTATTTTTCAAAAAATAATGGTAAGAATTTATATAGTCTTTATGACGAATCTATGTCAATTGATAATACTGACATGAAGAACATTACATTTAAGACTTCAAAAGTTGATGAAATTCTATATAATGCAATTACTACTATTAGTAAGAAAAATGATATTCACGACTTAACTGTTGAA
>JBAYTC010000017.1:0-24865 GCA_041675825.1 Bacilli bacterium
AAATCATTTTTATTCCAAACTCTATTAATTAAAATCATATAAAATACCTATTAGTAAGTTTCTCGATTTTTATGCTTGTCACCCCATCATGACCAGGTAATACTTTCATATCGGGATTTAGTCTTTTTAACTTATCAATTGACTGCATCATTTTATATGTGTTACCACTGTACAAATCACATCTTCCAACGCTACCTTTAAATAATGTATCTCCAGAAAACATATTATCTTCAATTATATAACATAATGAACAGTCCGTGTGACCAGGAGTTTCAAGCACCTTGATTTTAAAAGGCCCAATTGTAAAGTCTCCTTCTCTTAAAAAACTAAACTTTGAATCCTCATATTTAAAAACCATACTTTTCTTTGCAATAGTTGAATAATTCTTGTTCTCGTCCTCTAACTTTTCTCGAGCATTCAAATGGCAATGAATAAGAACATTGTGATTATTTAAAAACTCATCCAAATTTGATATATGATCGAAATGTCCATGTGTTAAAAAAACGCCAAGAACTTCATTACCGTCAAGTGCTTTAGATAAATTAGAATATGGTACACAAGGGTCAATAACAATGGACTTGTTATTATCTGTGATTACATAACAATTAGCATTAAAAAACCTACTATTAAATCTATCTATTTTCATTATCTTAAACCCCATTTCAGAATAAACTCATCTTTAACAAAAGACATTTATAACCTATGATTCTATTATAATTACTATGTCTTTAAAATATTATATCACACAAATAAAAATATAACAAAAGAAAAAAGCACTATATTTTTATAGAGCTTTAATTTTCTTTAATTATAACGAATCGAACTTATATCTTTTAATAATTTATCTAGAGAATATTTTTCTCTTTCTTCTTCTAAAAATATTTGCACAATAACATCATATAAATCTATCAAACACCATGCTTCTCCCTCTTCAATCCCCTTAGTATCGAACTCTTGCTTAATATAAGAAACTGCTGCTTTCATTTGTTGTTGGCTAAAAGCTGTAGAAACAATCATGTAATCAAATAATGGTGTATTTTTTTTCATATTGTATGCAATTGTATTATAAACCAAATTATGGTCCATAACCTTTACAATACGGTTAATCTTTGAAACATCATTATCTAAATAAATTTTATAATAATCATATGCTTTGATTGTTTCATTATGAAGCTTCTGATTGTTTTTTATCGCTTTACTTAATTTAAAATCAAGTATCATCGCAACTGCCTTTTTTATGTCTTCATTAGCAACTTGTCTTACTTCATTTACACCTTCACGTAAGTCTTCAGTAAAATCAGCGACAAATATGACTTCAGAGAATAAACTCATATTAGGTTTGCCAGTAGTATGGCATTCAATAGCTTTTAATATGTTCTCATTAGTAATACCTAACTCTTTTTGAATAATGTATGGACCTAATATTGCATGCAAAACTTTAAAATTAGTATCTAATATTCCACTATCTAAGCCAAATTCTTTGACAACATTAAAATAATCATCCATATTACAAAATTTAGCATAATCATGAACAATACCAGCTATTTCTACATGCTTTTTATCTAAATCCAAATTATGTATTTCACACAATTCTAAAGCTTTTTTAGCTACACTTAATGAGTGCTCATATCTCTCTTGCATCTCTTCATTATTACTTGCTAAAAACTTATCCCAAATTTTCTTTTTTAAATCTATCATATTATAGCCTTTCTTTTTGTTATATCTACATTCTTGAAAGTTTTAATCTCTATTTTTCCTTCTCCGTAGATACTTATAAACCCTAATCCACTTATTACTAAATCGATTTTATCTTCTAAATCAAAATTAAAAGTTAATACTTTTATGTTTCCTAATCTGATTCTTTCTTGAGTGTTTGGTATTTTTAAAATATCATCTACATGTTTTTCATAAAAATCATCAGCATTCTCCAACTTGGTTCGATGGATAAGTAAATCATTATTAAAATTAGTAACAAATGAACTTCTTTCTCCATTAACAAAATCTATTCTAGCAAAACCTTGAATAAATAGTGTTTGTTTTGGGAATAGCTGAAATGTTTTAGGTTTGATGAATTTCTTGGGAGTTATCGTTTCCAAAGACTCTTTATCCAAATAATACATTAGATGTTTTTTGTTAATAATTCCTGGGGTATCAACTAAATAGGTTTTCTTATCATAAGGTATATATATATTATCAGTTGTAGTATTCATGGTATTGCTTACAGTAATTATATTCTCTTCATTAACCATATTTTTAATTATTTTATTGATAATGGATGATTTACCTACATTAGTCATTCCAACAAAATACACATTCTTATTACCTTTATATTTAGCAATCAAATCAATAAGGTTTTGAATGTCATTAGCCTTAAAACTACTAATTAATGCAAGATCAATATATTTAATATTTAAGTCTTTTAATAAAACTCTTAAATAGTGATTAATACGATTAATATTTATTGAATTCATATATAAATCAACCTTATTAAAAGCAAATATGATATTCTTCGTATTAAATAATTTATTTATGTTTGTTAGTAGTGTTCCATTTAAGTCAAAGATATCAACAACATGAACAATTAAGCCATTATTTTCCTTAATTGATTCTAAGTTTTCTAAGTATTCCTTACTATCAAACTCATATTCAATATTAGAATTATAGTTTCTAAGTAAAAAACATCTTTTACAGTAGAAATCTTCCTTCTTCTTTTCATAAACTAATGGATCAATATAGCCTTTTTTACTTATATCTTCGGTTTGAATAATAGCTCCACACCCAACACATTTTTCTTTCATTTTAATCCTCTAATTTCATAATTTTATTATATACTTCTGGATACTTCTTCTTAATTCTGTTTAACGTAATTCTTTCCATATGTCTATTTATTTTTGTATACCATTTCTCAGATTTTTTCTTTATTGCCTTAACCAATATTGTATCAATATTAACTCTACTACCACCCAACACATCAGTCATTAATTGGTCACCAATTGCAATCACTAAAGATGTGTCTTTAATATTTAATATTTTAAATGCTTTTTTATAACCTCTTTTTAATGGTTTTGCAGCAGATGACACATATGGAACTTTTAGAGTAGCGGCGAAATTACCGACACGTTCGGATTTATTATTAGAAATAATAACAACTTTAAAACCGATATTTATCAATTCTTCAAAAAACTGAACATGTTCTTGATTGGGTATACTAACATCATAAGGGATAATGGTGTTATCCAAATCAATTAATATATATCTTTTATTTTGATTAAACAAATTTTTGTAGTCTATATCAAATATTGTTTTATAAACACCATAAGGCAAGTAACTCTTTAACTTGAAAATTTTGAACATAATACCCTCCACTTAAAACTATTATACCACATAATCACAGCTTTTTTCCATATAAAATACACAAAATAAAAAACCTTGATATCAAGGTTTTCAAAGTAAATGTGCTCCTAGTTTTTCAGCAATTTCCTTATCTTCATTCGGCCAATAAGATGATTGAACTTCACCAACATGCATTTTTTCAAGTAACAATAAACATATGCGAGATTGACCGATACCACCGCCAATAGTTAATGGTAAATTATCATTAATAATATCTTGATGATATGGAAGTATTAATCTTTCATTTGTATTACTAATTTGTGTTTGTGTCAGCAAACTATTCTTGTCAACTCTAATACCCATGGAGGAAACTTCAACAGCTGTTTCTAATACATCACTCCATAATAATATATCACCATTTAGATTCCAATCATCATAATCCGGAGATCTTCCATCATGAGGTTCTCCGTTAGACAAATTATGACCTATTCCAATAATAAAAACTGTTTTTTTATTCTTGCAAATTTCATTTTCTCTCTCTTTAGGAGACAAATTAGGATACATTTGTAATAATTCCTCAGATGTGATATAGAAAACATCTTTATTGATTTTAAAATCTAAATTTGGAAATTTGATTTTTAATTCTTCATTAGTTTGATATAAACTAAAAATAATTTTATTAACAATTGATTTTAAATAATCACAATTTCTATTATTTGCTTCAATAACTTTTTCCCAATCCCATTGGTCAACATAGATTGAATGAAGATTATCAACTTCTTCATCAGGTCTAATTGCATTCATATCAGTATACAAACCATAACCATTTAAAAAACCATATTTAGATAGAGCATTTCTTTTCCACTTTGCTAAAGATTGAACGATTTCTAGTTCTTGATTGTGTTTTCCAGCAGTAAACCCAACTGGTTTTTCAATTCCATTCAAGTTGTCGTTTAAACCTGTGGATGGGTCCACAAATAATGGAGCAGAAACTCTTATCAAGTCTAAATTTAGACTTAAAAATCTCTCAAAATTATCTTTTATAAGTTTTATCGCAATTTCGGTCTCTTTTAAAGTAAGCTTGTTTTGGTATTTTCTTGGGATTGTTATCATTTTTTACTCCACCTTTGGTAAACTTGCTG
The DNA here is from genome assembly GCA_041675825.1 of Bacilli bacterium. Taxonomy (GTDB): domain Bacteria; phylum Bacillota_I; class Bacilli_A; order ML615J-28; family CAG-698; genus JAEYQM01. The sequence goes on from JBAYTC010000017.1 coordinate 4,476, forward strand.
CTGCTATTGACTGTCCAACACGTCGATTCATCTCAGATGGTAGATGCATAACAATATTAGCTAATTCATTGAACTCATTATATAATACTTCACGAGCCTTAGCAACAATCGAGTTACCGCCTTTTCCACTCATAACACGACCTAACAATAGAACATGTTTAATATCATAAAACATTGCATAATATGCTATTGTATATCCTAAATATATACCAATGTTCTCAAAAATTTCATTAGCAATCGGGTCATTGTCTCGATTCATATCTTGGATTATTGATAATTTTTTAGCTGGAGAGAATTCTTCATCAAGTTTAATACCCGCATAACCTGCAAGTTTAATTACACTATCCTGAGAGAAATATTTAACTCCACATCCGTAATCTCCACTCCATTCATCAACCATTGCATCAGTATTAAAATCAACTGGAGCAAATGCTAATTCATTTAGCCAACCTAGTAATTTACCACCTTGTCCAATATATCCACCAGCTTCACTTGTTCCCATAGCTATACCTAAAACCTTATCGTCATTAAGCTCCATAGCACCAGCTAAAGCAGTAACATCGCCATCATTTGCAACAACAATTGGAACATCTCCAAATTCTTTAGCAATATCTAGATATATATTTTTGACTTTTGAATCAAATTCTTCTTCAGGTACTTTAATAAATAATGAAGCTACCATTATTCTATTATCAACAACAATACCTGCTGTTGATACTCCAATAGCATCAACTTTTGGTAAATATGAAGCTGCTGAACGCATAGATTCTAAAATACCTTCACGATGATATTTTGGATCAGAATTAATTTTAGGGAACCATACAGTCTCATCCGAAAATTGGACTTCACCATTTATCACTGCACTTACTTTACGGTCACTACCACCAGCATCAAAACCAATCCTGTTTCCATTTAATGCATTCTCCATTGTAATATCTGGAGTAGATGATTCAGGCAAATCATCAAAATCACAATATACTACAGTAAACTCAGACTCGTAAACTCTACCCATAAAATTAGCATCAAAAGATCTTGAACCAGTAGCACTATAATCTTGCATTAATTTATCAGCCAAAACTTTACTTCCAGCAATATATACTTTAAATCCACCAACCATCCATAAAATGGATTTAATGATTCTTTCTATAACAAAATAGTTCTCATCATCATGGCCAGTATTATCAAGAAATGCTGGCATTCTATAAATGTAGTTATAACCTCTAGTTCTTTCCACACAAATAGCTACCTCGGATTCAGAATCACTGTTCTTAACCCTATTTATAAACTCCCTTACTTCCAACACTGCTGGTTTAAAGTTAGGATCTAAACTTGGTATAAATTTCATAATGTCCTCCTATTAACAATCTATTTCATTTTACCACATTTAATTATTAAATTCAATCTTAAAAAGCAAAATAAAAACGTTTAAAAGTTTTTAAAAAAATTATAATTAAAAAAACTGCAAATGCAGTTTTTAATTAATACTTTTGACTATGATATAAAATTCACTTAATTCAGTTTTCACCAAAACGCGTTCTCCTACTTTTGCTTTTAAAATAGACATTCCTAAAGGAGATTCGTTAGAAATCTTTTTTTGTTCTGGATCAGCCTCTAAACTGCCGACCAATGTGAAACTTTGAATCATATTGTTGCTTTCAAATTCAATTTCAATAGTTTTTCCAATATTATCTTTTGACTTGCCATTAATTAAAACATGGTTATTAATAATACTTTCAATCTCTTTTATACGGTTTTCTATTCTTGCTTGTTCGTCTCTAGCAGCATCATAGTCAGCATTCTCTGACAAATCGCCTTGAGCTCTAGCATCTTTTAACGCTTCAATATTACGAACTCGATCAACATTTTTTAATTTGTCTAATTCTTTCTTATAGTCATCTAACCCAGCTTGAGTTAATTGATGTTTGCCATTCATGTTAATGCCTCCTATTTTTGAATACTATTATACTATCATAATGTAAAAAAAGCAAGGAAATTAAAATTGCTTTTTCTTTACTAATCTCAACATATCATTTTTAGTTACTCCAAATGGAATAGCTATTTTAATTATTTGTTTTGGATGTCTAGCGGCATCTAATAAATTACCATCTTCATCCTTTATTTCCTGAACTATAAATCTAAAATTATCAATATTTGGACCAAAAACCTCGATTTCATCCCCAGGTTCAAAATAATTTCTCTGTTCAATAGTCGCAACATTACCATCGTATTCAACAATCACACCAACAAACTCTTTTGTAGGGTGTTCATCTCGATCGTATAATTGTTCTTTTACTGTTACATCGCCAAATAAAAAACCTGTAGATGCTAATCTATTCTCTGCTTTTTTTAACTCTTCATAATAATATTCATAATCAATATTTTTATTTGCTATATAATCATCAATAAACTTTCGGTAAGTTCTAACAACAGTCGCAATATAGTATTCTGATTTCATCCGACCTTCAATTTTTAAAGAATCAATACCCATATCAATCAATCTTGGGATTGCTTGTAATGCTGATAAATCTCTAGCTCCAAAATTGAAGTAAGAATCTTTGTTAATGGTATCATTATCTTTAATAAGATTATAATTCCATCTACACGAATGTGCACAACCTCCACGATTAGCATCTCTATTTACGGAGTGATTACTTAGCATACATCTTCCAGAATAACTAGCACACATACCGCCATGAATAAATACTTCAAGCCCAACAACAGTTTTTCGTCTAACATTTTCAATTTGATCCAAATCTAATTCTCGTGCTAATACAACACGATCAACACCTAAGTCTTTATAATAATTACATGTATGACTATTAGTAATAGAAAGTTGGGTACTTAAATGAACCTCCATTTTTCTTCTAATCCTTAGTGCTGTTTTAACTATATGCATACTTGAAGCTATAATTGCACTCACTCCTACAGATTCCAAAAACTCTAAGTATTCTTCTAATCCTTCATAATCTTCATCATGAGGGATAATATTCATCGTAACAAATACCTTTGCATTATAATCTTTTGCGAATGCACAAGCTTCTTTTATATCATCAAGGTCAAAATTACTTGCTCTTGCCCTTAAACTAAACTTTTTACCACCTATATAAACCGCATCAGCACCATACATTATTGCTATCTTTAACTTATCTAAATTACCAGCAGGAGATAATAACTCAATTCTATTCATTGCTTTTCTCCTTTAATATCTTGGGCTTTTTATAGAGGAAACTTGTTGTGACATCATTATCTATCTTAACAAGCTCAAGATAATTTTCATCACTCAAATCACCTTTTAAACCTTTATTATAAATGTTGATAATTTTGATAAGTTCTTCCTCTTGAATCATTAAACTTTCAATTTTAAACATAAATAAATTATGTAATTTTTCGATTTCTTTGAAAAACAAGTACTTAGAACTAGTATAAATGAAAGTACCATTTTCATTTTCAATAATTGGTTGATTTTCTTTTCTAGTTTCTTCCCTTATATAAAGAATTTCGTTTTTTACGTCTTCACTTAAGTTTTTGGCTTCCTTAAACAAACTCAAAAGTTTTCTTTTTGAGTAAAAAATATTAGAATAACCATACCCATCAATCACAACATTTTCAAGTTCGCTAATTTTAATAATACTTTCAAGAGTTAACTCATTAGAAATTATTACTTTAATGCCCTTCTGTTGATAAAATAATACATCATTATAACTACAAGAAAGGGTTTTTGCTGAAAAGATAAGTTTATCTAATTCATTTTTAGTTTTAAAGTAACTTAAAACTGACATATCAGAGAATATGTAATAATCAATACTAAGAGGATGAACAGAGTCTAAAAACTCATATAGTTCATCCACTTCTTTTTCTTCTATAATCTTATCAATTTTAAGAATTGATAATTTATCATTTCTATGACAATAATCATTAATTTGTACAATATCTTCATAATCTACATACAAATCAGAAGTTGTAGAGAAAGGTTTATAACTAATAATTATTCCATCAAGATTATATTGTTCTATATTATTTATATTTTTAACTTCAGAAATTAATTTCATTTTTTCTTACTCAACGCCATTCCATCACCTATTTCTAAGAAAAGAGTAACAAAATCAGAATGATTGCTCAACCATAAATTATAGTTGTGAATCTTTCTAACTAATGCACGTAAATTACGACTCTCGATATGACTTTCTCCTTCAACCAACCCGTGGAACATCAAATTATCAGAAATAATAATCCCTTTCGGGCTTAATAATTTTGAAAATTTTTCAAAGAAATTAATATATTGAGCTTTTGCTGCATCAATAAATATTAAGTCATAGCTACTTTTTAATAAACTCAAATCAATATTTAATGCATCTGCATAATAGACTTTAATTCTATCTTGTAAATTACAATCATTAATATTTTGTATAGCTAAATCATACATCTTTGAGTCTCTCTCAATAGTATCAATTAAAATAGATTTAGAGATGTTGGCCATATTAATTGCACTATATCCAATAGCTGTACCTATCTCTAAAATGTTAATTGATTCATTAACTCTTATCATTTGAAGTAAAAACATTAATCCTTGATCACTAATAATAGGAACACCATTTAAATCTGCGTAGGATTTAATTTTATCTATATTTACTTCTTCTTCAAGTATATTAAATTTTGAAAGACTAGATTGCATAATTATCCTCATTTTCTCTAGATAATATATTATACACTAAAACTAGATAAATTTCAAGTCATGAAAACTATTAAAATCATCTTGAATAAACAAAAAAATCTCCTTATATCTTGATACCTCACCAAGTAATTTATATAATTTACATTTGTAATATTTAGTATATATATGATGCTGATAAGTTAAGTTTTTTATATTTAGGTAATTCTTTAAATACTCTATTATCTCAAAATTGCTCATCTTTTTTATTTCCATAGCCATTAGTTTAATAAAATTATAATGTATTACATTAGTGTACTCTACATCTAAAGATTTAAAATACTCAAAAAATGCTTTTCTATATATATTTATATTTTCAATGTTACGGTCTAATTTGTATAAACAACTTACTCCATATCCTAATAAAGCCACAAATCTATGCGTATTTAAATTGTGCTTAATAATTAGTTTTACCATTGACTCAAAATCATAGAGTTTTGAATAGACTATGCATTTAGCATAATAATATTCATTAATATGTTCATCAATAATTAAATCCATCTCCATATCATTTAATATTTTTAATGCATCTTCATTTTTCATAATAGTATAAGTATACATTAATTTATTTCTATATTTTCTTGTCATCGGGTAGTAATTATTGTTATTTAATAATTCATAATACTTTATTGTTAAACCATGATCATTAGTATTACATCCAACAATAAAGTGTTGAAAGTCAAATAAAGTTCTTATGATTTCATCATCTACTACTACTTTTTCAATAATATTTAAGTATTTTCTTGCATTAATATACTGATAACCTAATATATAATACTCTATAGTGCAAAACATTAGAACTATCAATTCATAATCACTTAGTGATGATTTAATCTCGTCTATAAAAACTAATTCATTACTAAATTCTTTCAATTTATTTGAAGATAAATAATATATGAGTTTTATTAGAGATTCTCTAATAATAAAATATTCATTGTTTAACTGTTCATATGCTTCTTCAATTTTATCAAATTGAAAATACAAGTAATAATTAAGTAGGTCTTGTAAATTACCATATGTATTAACTTTTAATAACTTATCATAATTTATATTTACTCTCTCAAATAGTTTCTTCATTACAAACTCATCTGGAGATAGCAAATTGTTTTCAATTTTAGATAAGTAACTTTTTGAACAAATTCCCTCCGTAATATCATTTAAAGTTAAATTGGCTTTAAGTCTTTCATTCTTCAAAGTAGCAGAATGCATTGAATAAACCACATGCTTCTCTTCTAACTTTCTTTTTTCTATTAATGATTGAATATTAGTTAATTCTACATCACTTTTTATGTAATATTTACTTATTATAAACACCTCTTTTCTATATATCCACACCTTTTTTTAACTAACCACTAATATAATTTTACTTATTTTAAACAAAAATACAAGAATTTATGAAAAGTGGAAACGAATAAAAAAAATAATGATACTTTTATGTATCAAAATGATAATAATCCATGAAATTTAATCATGGATTACTAGCTTCTTAATATATAACTATATTTTTTTAATCTCTTCTGCAAATCTCTATGGTTTGGTAGATGTTTATACAGTTCATTATAAAAATCAACTGAATGATTTGGTACTATAAAATGGTTGAGTTCATGATGAATGACATATTCTAAAAGAGCAATTGGTAAATGAATAAATGCTTTGTTAATTACTACTTTTTTAGTTTTATAATGACAAACACCCCATTTTGACTTCATGTCTTTAATTATTACTTTTGGAATAAATGTAAAATTATAAAGGGTTAAAATATCGAAAAATTTCTTTTCTACTTCTTCCATTAAATCATTTGATAGTGTTTCTAAACCATTCCCTTTATAGAAAATAATATCATTAACTATCTCATAGTCATTTTTCATTGTATCCCTACAAATAATTTTATAATTCTTTCCAAATATTAAATAATTATCATTATCAATAATAATGGTTTTTATTTTTGCAATTTGTTTAGATATCCATTTTTCATGAATGTTAATAATATCTAATATTTCCTTATTTGTTAGTTTTGTTGGTGAGGTTATTATTACATCTTTTTTATGATTTATTTTAATAAATGTTCTTTTAACATTTTTTTTAATAAATATAATATTAACATTGTTCTCATTAATTTTTATTGTCATATAATTACCTCTACAAGCTGATAATCTATTATAACATAATCATTGAAATATATATATTATAAAGTTAATCTTGAATCTGTTTTTCTATAAAACTATAATATTTATTTTTTCCAACTATTATATGATCAATAAAACTTACACCAACAGTTTTTGCCGATTTAATTATTAAATCCGTCATCTGTTTATCCATTTCGCTTGGCATTGGATCACCACTCGGATGATTATGAGCAATAATAAATCCATAGCAAGAAAGTTTTAGAGCCCATTTTAAAATATCCCTTGGATGTATTATTGTCCTATCAAGAGTGCCAACAGATATTATTTTATCTGCAATGACTTCATTTTTTATATTTAAAAAAATGGCAATTAATGTTTCTTGAAATAAATATTGCATCCGATGTTTTAAAAATTTATAAGCATCTTTAGGTGTTTGTATTATTGTATTTAGTATTAACGGATTAGCTGCTCTTTTACCTAATTCAACAGCAGCTAGAATTTCTATTGCTTTAGCTTTACCAATTCCATTAAACTTGATTAATTCAGTGAAAGTTATTTCGTTCAAATCAGCCATACTTTCAAAATTCTTTCTAAGTTTTCTTGCAACTTCTAAAACAGACTCATTTTTTGTTCCGGTTCTAAGAATTATTGCCAATAGTTCATAATCAGCAAGCGAATTTGGACCTTGATTGATTAATCTTTCTCTTGGCCTTTCATTGATTGGTACTTCTCTAAACTGATATCGCATATTATCACCCAATTATATATTAATTAGCAATTCATTTATTACTAAAAAACTATTAAATCTTTGTTGATTTAATAGTTTTATTAATTATATAAATTTAGCTCTCACTTCGCTAATAAAGAATAAACTACCACAGAAAATAGTAATTTTTTCCTTTTCACTTAAAGATAATCTTATTATGGAATCTAAATCATCAATTATTACTTTATTAGCATGTTGACTAATATTAAACAAATTAATAGATTCATCACTGCGTTTATACATAAAATGAGTAAATATTATCTCATCTACATTTTCTTCAATGGTTTTAATCATATTTGTTTTATCTTTATTACTTGATACTGCAAAAACCAATCTAATGTATTTTGGTTTTAACGTCTTCATAAACTCATTTAGTTTATTTATACCATCAATATTATGAGCTCCGTCAATTATTATTAATGGATTCTTGTTTAACACTTCTAATCTACCCGGCCAAAATGCTTTTTTTAATCCACTACTGACTGATTCATTAGTAATTCTATATTTCTCTTGAAGATAATTAATTACTTCTATTGCTAAAACTGCATTTTCGACTTGATGATATCCCAGCATATTTAACTTAACATTGGAATGTTCTTTATATGAAAAGCTGTAGTAGCCATCTTGATTAGTAATGTTTTTAATCAATGATTTATCAACCATAACCAGTTGAGATTTAGTATTAGTTGCATAATTTTTTATTTGTTTATTAAAACTTTCATTTGAAAACACAATGAATGGTCTGTTTGGCTTCATAATACCTAGTTTATTATTCCAGATTTCTTCAAGTGTATTTCCTAATATCTCCATATGGTCATAACTGACATTGGTAACAACGGAAACTAAAGGATTTATAACATTTGTTGAATCCAATAATCCACCTATCCCAACTTCAATAATAGCAAAATCAACTTTTTTATCTCTAAAATAAAGAAAAGATATTAAAGTCATAACTTCAAAAAATGAAGGTACTCTAATGTTAGACGCTTCTAGCATAGGAAATTTTTCAATAACTAAATTTCCATAATAAATAAAATCGGCATCGCTAATATACTCATCATTTAATGTAATTCTTTCATTGAAAATTACAACATATGGAGAAGTGAAAGTTCCTACATTATATCCATTTTCTAATAGTATAGATTTAATATAGGTAACTGTTGATCCTTTACCATTAGTGCCACCCACATGTATTGATTTAAAACTATTTTGTGGATTATTAAAAAATTCACATAGAGTATGCATATAATCTAAGGATACTTTTTTTTCACTTCTTTTTAAAGACTCAATATAATATCTTAACTCATTAAAATTTTTGAACAAGAGATTCACCTATATTTTCCATAAATTATAATTCAATTAATAACTTTTCTAATTCTTCTAATCTTGATTTATACTCATCAAGTTTTTTCTTTTCCTCTTCAATTTTACTTTGTGGAGCTTTACTAATGAAATTATCATTTTTCAACATTCCTTCACAACGTTTAATTTCTTGATGCATTTTTTTGATTTCAAACTCGATTTTTTTCTTTTCTTCTTCAATGTTAACTAAGCTACTCATCGGTAATACAATTGTTACATTGTTTAATACTGTAACTATAGATTTTGCAGTTTCTACTTCATCAGTAGTAATTACTAAAGATTCGTAGTTTGCAAATTTCTTTAAATAATTAGAATTGTTGTTTAAAAATTTCACATGTTCATCTTGATGAACTTGTAAAATCAAATCTAATGTTTTAGAATTTGGTACATTTTTTAAAGCTCTAGTATTTCTAATTGATGTAATAATATCAAAAATGATTTCCATATCTTTTGATTCATTAAACTCGTATTCTGTTTTAATTGTTGGCCAATCACTAACTGTAATACTGGATTCATTGTATGCTTGATATATTTCTTCAGTAACAAATGGCATAAATGGATGCAACATTTTTAGAATTGCTGTAAGAACATAATTCAGAACTGAACAAGTATTTTTTTTGTGCGATTCGTTATCTCCACCAAAAACAACTTTTGTCATCTCTAAATACCAACTTGCAAAATCATTCCAAACAAAATTATACAATGTTCGAGCAACTTCACCAAATTCATATTTATCATAGTTTTTGTCTACATCTTTTATAACATCATTTAATTGTTTTAATATCCATTTATCTACAGTGTTAAGTAATTTAATATCAATTTTTTCATTATTATAGTTATTACTATCCAAATTAATGCCAATATAGCGAGAAATATTCCATATTTTATTGATATAATTCCAAGCTGCTTCCACTTTAGTGTCAGAATATCTAATATCTTGGCCAGGAGATCCAGCTGTAGTAAGGAAGTATCTTAAACTGTCCATACCATACTGGTTCTTCACATCCATCATATCAACACCGTTACCTAATGACTTAGAAACTTTTTTACCTTCTTCATCACGAATAATTCCATGAATCAAAACATCTTTAAAAGGTCTTCTGCCAGTCAAGTATTTAGACTGGAATCCCATTCTTGCCACCCAAAAGAAAATAATATCATAACCAGTAACTAATGTGTCAGTTGGGAAAAATTTTTCGAAATCAGAAGTTTTCTCAGGCCATCCAAGTGTTGAAAATGGCCATAGAGCGCTTGAAAACCAAGTATCTAATGCATCTTCATCTTGTATCCAACCTTCACCACAAGGTTGTTCTAATCCAACATATACTTCTTCATTTCTATACCAAGCGGGAATTCTATGTCCCCACCATAATTGTCGTGATATACACCAATCTTGAATATTAGTTAACCAGTTCATAAAAACATTTTCGAATCTTGAAGGTATGAAATTTATTTTATCTTCAGTATTCTGCATTTTAATTAATTCCTCTGCTAGAGGTTCCATTTTTACAAACCATTGTTTTGATAATCTCGGTTCTACAATAACACCAGTTCTTTCAGAATGCCCAACGGAATGAATCATCTTCTCAACTTTTATGCATAGTCCTTCTTCTTTTAAATCTTCAACAAGTTTCTTCCTACATTCGAAGCGATCCATACCTTTATACTTGCCAGCTAAATCATTCATAATGCCATCTTCTTCCATACATAGAAGTCTTTCTAAATTATGACGATTCCCCACTTCAAAGTCATTAGGATCATGAGCAGGAGTTACCTTTACAGCACCAGTCCCAAAATCTTTGTCCACATATTCATCTGCTATAACTGGTATTTTTCTTGTTGTTCCTGGTATAAATACTTCTTTACCTACATATTTTAAATATCTTTTATCTTCAGGGTGTACCATTAGAGCAGTATCCCCAAACATTGTTTCTGGTCTAGTAGTTGCTATCTCTAAACCACCTTCACTATCAGCAAATTTATACAAGAAATGATAAAATGCCCCTTCAATATCCTTGTATTCTACTTCAATGTTTGATAAAGCAGTTTTACTTTGAATATCCCAGTTAATTATTTTTTCACCACGATATATCAAACCATCTTGATACATTTTAACAAATACCTTGTTTACTGCATTATTTAAACCTTCATCAAGGGTAAATCTTTCTCTTGTATAATCTAAGCTTAATCCAATTACTGACCATTGTTTTCTTATAAGATCAGCATAGTCTTCTTTCCATTTCCAAGAAACTTCCATGAATTTTTCACGACCCAAGTCATATCTGCTAATTCCTTTTTCTTTAAGGGCGGCTTCAACTTTCGCTTGCGTTGCAATACTCGCATGATCCATTCCAGGTAAATACAAAGTATCAAAATTCATCATTCTTTTTCTTCTAACTATGATATCTTGAAGTGTAGTGTCTAAAACATGTCCTAAATGGAGTTTCCCAGTTATGTTTGGTGGTGGAATAACAATAGTATAAGGCTTTTTATTAATATCACCAGCTGTGAAATAACCATTTTTTACCCAATTACTATATTTATTCTCCTCAACTGTCGTAAAATCATATTTTGTTGATAAGTCTTTTAATTTCATATTAACATCCTTTCATTAAAAAAATCCTTAAGAGTTCAAACTCCTAAGGACGATTTATCGCGGTACCACCTTAGTTCACTGATTAAATCAGTGCACTTAATTACTTTTAACGCAAAGTTACGTGACTTGCTACTCTAGTTCACAAATCCAACTCCAAGGCTACCTTCATATCAAACCAATAAGACATTTCACCATTCTGTCTCTCTCTAATAATTGGAAATAATATTACTCTTCCTCTTCTTTGTTTTTATATATTATAATACATTTATTAATAAAAATCAAGTTTTTTTATTTATGTATATCCCCATTAATTTTAAATTCACTTCTTGGAGATAAACCAACACTAAATATTTTAACTGACTCAGGCATAGTTAAACGTTTAAATTGTTGTTTTAAGAAACGATTAAAAAAGTTTTTAACATAATTGTCTGATTCTTCTTTAGATAAATTCATAAATTTGTTAATTAAATATGAAATCCTATGTTCAGAATCTCCACAAGCTAAAAATCTATACAAAATGAAATCATTAACTTCATACTTTCCTATTATATCTTCTGTTGCTTGATCATTTCCAGTTAATTCAGGTGAGATAGGAGTGTCAATAATTGAATCAATTAATTTGTCTAAATCTTTATATATGGATTTATAGAACTTAACTACTGCTTTTACAGCCGTTTTAGGAAGTCCAGCATTAATACCATACATTGCCATTTGATCCCCATTAAATGTTGACCAACCCAAGGCTACTTCACTCATGTCTGAAGTTCCAATAACTATTGCTCCATGTAGGTTTGCTAAATTCATAAGTGTGTAGGTTCTAAATCTCGCTTGAATATTCTCGTATGTAACATCCTTATCGTTTTTGTTATGACCTATAACATCCAGTTGCCTTTCAACATCAACATCTATATCAATATTAATATGCTTGGCATTACAAAATTTAATTAATTGTAAAGCATTTTTAAAAGTAAGATTGCTTGTGTTTTTTGTCGGTAATGTTACTGCTATTAAGTTTTCTTTTGGTAAATTATATTTTTCAAACATATAATTTAAAGATAATAAAGCAAGGGTCGAATCTAATCCACCAGATACTCCTAAAATGACTTTATTTATACCAATATATTCTAGCCTCTTGTATACACTAGCTGCTTGCATTTCAATAATCTTATAAAATTCTTGTTCTTTTTTCGGAACAAATGGTAACAATTCTAGGTTTCTTTCAAACAAAAAATCCTCATCTTCGCGTATTTCGAAATTAATTCTCGGTAAATCAGCAAATTTTCCTTGAGTGTTTTTTGACCAAGATGAAGTTATTCTTCTGTGATTTATTTCTCCTAAATCAATATCACCAATTATATAATTTGACTGGAAATCTAAATCATTAACATCTGCTATCATATCACCATTTGAATAGATTAGTTTATGATTTGAAAATATAACTTCACTAGTTGATTCACTCATATTATTTGATGCATAGATATATGCGCCATTATTTCTATAAGTTATTGATTTTATAATTGAAGATCTTAAATCTGATTTCCCAATAGTTTCAGGGCTAGCACTAACATTAAAAACCAATTGTGCTCCATTACAGTACAAAATTTCATGAGGTGCAAGTGGACTCCACATATCTTGACATATTTCAACACCAAATAGGAGTTTACTATCATATGACTCGAAAATCATTTGTCCAAATGCAACATATTTATCAAAAATTAAAACTTCTCTTAATCCAACTTCATATCCTGAAACAAACCATCGGTTTTCATTAAACTCATGAGTATGTGGAAGATACCATTTAGGTATAACACCTAATATTTCATTTTTCTTAATTACATACCCAACATTAAAAATATTATTATCAATTTTAAGAAATGTTCCGATAATTGCGATACCATTAAAGTTATTATTTTCTAAAATATACTTCAAAGCATTGTTATTATCACGATGCATATATTCCTGGTATACTAAATCCCCTATTGAGTATCCACAAATAGTTAACTCCGGAAACAAAGCAAAAGACACTTTTTTTTCTTCTAATTCGTTTAATATTTTTATAATTTCTTTTGCATTTTCGCTTGGCAATCCTGCTTTAATTTTTGGACTGACTGCTGCTACTTTAACAAAACCTTGAGAATACATAATTACACCTCATACAAATTATTTGATTTTATATAATTTAAGACATCTACATCTAATACATTTTCTTGTTTTTTAAAACGGAAATCTGAAGATGAGACATTCAATTCTTCATTATCCATTAGAATAAAATTATTTTTATGTTTAGAATATGGCTCTTCACTTAATATTTTATGCATATCTATACCATCCCTAGGGAATACTATAAATTTATTCTCTTTTATTATGTTATTAAAATTAATCCATCCATGTAAATCTCTTAGCTGATCAGCTCCAATTACAAAATGAGGATTTCTAAAAAATTTTAAAGTGTAATAAGTACCAATGAATTTTTCAATTTTATTTTCATAATCAGAAATAATTATGTTAGAATCAATTTTATCCACCAAAATTTTTAACATATTATATCTATGCTTAAATTCAATAAGATTACCATCTTTATATTTATCACCAGCTGGCAATAAAATCAACCTATCATTTGGAAAACTTTTTTTTATCACTTTGATTATCTCAAAATGTGCAATTGTTGGAGGATTAAACGCACCACCATATAAAATATTCATGATTATCACCTGATTAATTATAACATAACCAATGAAAATTATCAATTATTTTCATTTAATAATAATTAATCTGAATAATAATTATCAAAAACTGTTTTTAATAATGTAGGTTTGTTAGTCATTATACCATCTGCTCCAATGTTTAGAAGTTTAATCATATCGTCTTCATCATCAATTGTCCAATAATGAACAGCAATATTATGTCGATGAGCATTTTTAACTAGTCTTTTCGTAGCCAAATTGATTACTGATTGTTTTTGTGGAATTTGCAATACTGAAACTTTATCTTGGAAAAAAATGTCAAGTTTAAGAAACTGTAAAATATAGAATGTAGCTACACTTTTTGTTGCAGGTGAATATTTAAAATCAGGATACTCTTTTTGAATTTTCTTAAACTGTGAATATATTTCATCATGAAAAGATGCTAAGACAATTCTTTCAAAAGTGTTATACTCTTCATCTAAATCACTCATCAATTCCACAACACTCATTAAAGCTTTTATTCCTATCTCATCGCTTTGTTTAATTTCTACATTTATATAGTTATTTGGAAATGCTTTAATAAGATCTTCTAGACTAGTTACTAAAAATTTATGGCTATGTCTAGGAAGTATTCCTTCAGGATAATCAATGTCTAATGGAGTAACTTCCTCATTAAGATAGTTCTTATATTTAATAAATTGACCGCTAGTATTAATTTTGTTTTCAACCTTATTCTCATAACCAAAATCGACTTCATTATTTACTAAGTCACTATAGTTAACATCACTTATATAAGTATTAACTAATTCCGTTTTGCGATCTAGTGTAATATCATGACTCAGGATTATAACATTATCTTTAGTTATTGAAACATCAGTTTCCATCATAAAATTTTGATCTATACTATATGCATTGTAAAATGCTTCTAGTGTATTGTCGGGGAACTCTAAATTTCCTCCACCATGAGCTATCATTATTGCTCTATTATCTTTTTTAATAACAAAAGGATTGTTATTTTCTATACTCTTAAAACTTGGGATAACTGCTAATATTACCCAAATAAATAGAATTGTAATTATAACAAATGTTGTTTTTCTATATTTTCTCATTAAATCACCTCTAAAATTATATTATATAGAACAATGTTAAATAAATCAATAGAAAAACAAAAAGTCTCAAATCATTTACAATTAATCAAAAACAAAAAAGTCTCAAATCATATACTGAAAAACAAAAACATGAAATTTTAATTTAACTATAATTTAGGATAACAAAAAACCCCTCTAAATTGAGGGATTCTTATCACAAATTATTTAGCTGGTCTCGGATTTACTGGTTTTGGTAAAGGTCTAAAGTTACTCATTGTTTATCTCCTTTTTTTCTATTATTCTTAATTTCGCACTATGAGCACGATTATTGATATTCAATTCATCATCTTCTGCAGTAATTACCTTACTGTTAACTAAACGATATTTTTTAATAATGTCAACGTCTCTTATAGGTAACCCTTTAGGTAGTTTTACTTCAACTGCATCTCTAAATACATTTTTACATATCCTATCTTCTAAAGAATGAAATGTTATAACAACAATTCTTCCTTCTTCATTAAGGATTGTAAGTGCTTCTTTTAAGCTTCTTTCGAAAACATTAAGTTCATCATTTACAGCAATTCTTATAGCTTGAAAAACTTTCTTAGCTGGGTGACCGGATTTTCTCTTAATAAAACCTGGTAATGCCTTTTTAATTACTTCAACAAGTTCTAAAGTGGTTTCTATCGGCTTTTTAGCTCTTTCTTGAATGATTTTTTTTGCAATATTTGGGCTGTATTTTTCTTCACCATAAGTATAAAATATTCTCTTAAGTTCATCGAAAGTGTAAAAATTAACAACATCATAAGCTCTTAAATATTGATTTGTATCCATACGCATATCTAAAATAGCATCTTTGCTATAACTAAATCCCCTATCTCCAATATCAAATTGAAATGAGGAAACTCCTAAATCGTATAAAATTCCATCAACTCTTTCTATTCCTATTTTATTTAATTCATCTTTAATATTTACAAAATTACTTTTAATAATTGTATAATTATTCGATATTTGCTTTAAAACTAAATTACCTCTATTTATTGCGTAGTCATCTTGATCAAAACAATAAAGATGTCCTTTACTGTTTAATCTTTTTAATATTTCTGAGGAATGGCCTGCACCTCCCATGGTGCAATCTACATAAATTCCATCTGGTTTTATATTCAAACCATCTATTGATTCATTTAATAAAACTGGTATATGTTTATATGGTTCCATTATAAATCCAACTCCTCACTTATATCTTCTAATATTTGTTCATGTTCGTTATAATAATTGTTCCAACTTTCTTTATCCCATATTTCGATTCTATTACCTGAACCAATGACAGTACATTCTTTTGAAAGTTTTGCATAATCTATTAGTTTTTTATCGATGTTAACTCGTCCTTTAATGTCTATGTCATTTACATATGCACCAGATAAGAACATTCTTGAGAATTCACGGTTACTCTTTTTTGTAAATGATAAATTGCTAATTTTTTCAACTAATTTATCCCATTCACTTAATTTGTAGACGTATAAACATGATTCTAAGCCTTTTGCAATCACAATTTTTTCTCCCAGTTCTTCTTTAAAATTACTAGGTATTGATAATCTTCCACGATCATCCATATTGTGATTATATTCTCCTATAAACATGTTATCACCCACTTCCCATTTTTTCCCATAATTTCCCACCTTTAGTATATCATAGACAAAATTAAAATGCAAGGAAAATCCTTGCATTTTATTTATTTTTTTTAAAATTTTTATTTTTTCGCTAATAAATTAAAAAACGCTTCAAATTAGAGCGTTTTAATTAAAAGCATTATTCAGCTTTTTCTGTTTTTTTAACAGTTTTTTTAACTGTTTTCTTTACTTCAGCAGTTTCATCTTCAACTACTTTTTTAGCCTTCTTTGCAGTTTTTACTTCGACTTCTTCAGCTTTAACTTTTTTAGTTTTTTTAGCTGGAGTTTCTTCTACTATTTCTTCAGCTTCCTTAGTTTTGATTTCCAAAACTTGGCGACCATCATAGTAACCACAAGCTTTACAAACAGTATGAGCAAGTTTAGCTTCTCCACAATTTGGGCAAGTCATAATACCTGGAAGATCAAGTTTAAAATGAGTACGACGTTTACGTTTTCTTGTCTTACCAATTCTTCTTTGAGGTACAATTGCCATCTTTATTCACTCCTTTATGAGAATTGTTATAGATTAGATTTAGTGATTCTCATAGGTTTTTCCAAATAGACAATTTCCCAAATAATTGGTTCTAAGTCTATAGTGTTTTTTTCAATTAAGTTACACTCTCCATCATCAATAACATCAAAATCTTCCGTCACTTCGATATCAATAGGAAATTCTATTTCATCAAGAGTAACAGCATCTTCTAAAATTAAGACTGTAGATATATGTAAATCAAATGAATACCTATCATCAATAATATTCTTACCTGTTCCACTAACTTTAGTAACTTTAATATCAATTATATCATCAATATTAGTAATTCGATCTTTAAAATCAAATTCAGTCTCAAAAACAAATGGTTTGCCATTTAATTTATATAATTGAGATAAGGCCCATTTCATAATAAATCACTCCACAACATAAGATATTATACACCAAACTAAGATATAAGTCAATAAATTTCTCCTTATATATACATTTAAATTATTAAATATAAAATTAATATTTGATGATTTATTCATCCATTATGAACATGTATAAAATGTATAATATTTATTTTTTCAACAAAGCAAATCCAGTCAATCATGGAAAAATATACTTTAACTTAACATTTCTTGAATTTTGTTAATATTAAGTTTTGTATCTGATGAAGTAGGAATAATATTAGTAGTATTTAATTTTGTTGTAATCTGTTTTAAGTGACGATGCAAATGAGTAGTTCCAATTTTATCTGCTTTTGTAGTAACTATAATAATATTAATTTTAAGAAATTTTAAATATTCAAACATTAAAATATCATCCTTTGTTGGTCCAACTTTGGTATCAACAAGTAGAAAAGCTGCCTTAATATTAGGATTATCAACTAAATATTCTTCTAAATATCCACCAAAATCAAGTCTTTGGTTTAATCCTGTAGAAGCATATCCATAACCAGGAACATCTACCAAATAAAAACTATCATCAATAAGGAAAAAGTTTAACGCCCTTGTTTTACCTGGTTTTGATGAAGTTCGTGCTAAAATTTTTCTATTTGTAATCGCATTAATTAGACTGCTTTTACCAACATTACTTCTACCAAGGAACACATATTCATTAAGATTATTTGTGTTTGGAAATTGTTTCTTTGTAACTGCAGATATTACGTATTCACATTTATTAAACATAAACATCCTCCTACTAAAAAACCCCTTGTAGGGGAAAATGGATTGCATTCTGTAAGCCTTGTTCTGTACTTCAATACTGAAGCGGTAATCATTTATCTTGGTTTAAAACCATCATAAATCGATTCTTATTACGATTTACGACTCCCCTACCAAATTTGGGTTTCTAGCTTAAGGGGTTTACCCGTTCCACTTCTTAAGTTTCCCTAAGAACTCGTCTCTGTGGCACTTTACGACTTAAAACCATTTAACAGGTAATAAGATTCGCCGTCACCGATCCCTCGGCGCCCTAATTTTCATTAGGCATAAACACTACAGCATCACAGCTGTGCTAGCAAGGACTTTCCTAACGTATAAACGCTCGATTACCCGAATGCATTATTATTATACTATAATTAGCGTTAAAAGTCAAAAAAAGTGTAAACTAAGTTTACACTAATAGTACTAAGATAATGCTTGTTTGCGTGATAATTTAATTTTACCTGATTTCTCATCAATTCCGATTACTTTTACAACTATTTCATCATCAACACTAACTACATCTTTAACTTCTTTAACACGTTCTTTAGCCAATTCAGAAATATGAACCATTCCATCATAACCTGGCCATAATTCTACAAATGCCCCAAAATCAGCTACTTTTACAACTTTACCAGTATAAATATCACCAACTTTTGCTTCTCTTACAATGTTTTGAATTCTTTCGGTAGCTAATTTAATCCATTTTCTATCGGAATGCATTACGAATACTCTTCCGTCTTGTTCAATATCAATCTTAACATTATCAAACTCATTAATGATTTCTGTGATAACCTTACCACCAGCACCAATAACATCTCTAATCTTATCTGGATTAATTCTAAACATTTCAACTTTTGGAGCATAAGGACTTAATTCATCACGATAAGTAGGGATTGTATTAAGCATATGACCTAAAATAGTCATACGTCCAACCTTCGCTTGAGATAAAGCTTCTTCTAAAATTTGTTTTGTAATACCATCAATTTTAATATCCATTTGTAAAGCAGTAATACCATTTCTTGTACCAGCAACTTTAAAATCCATATCACCTAAATGATCTTCCATACCTTGAATATCAGTAAGAATTGTATATTTATCATCTTTAGTGATAAGTCCCATTGCTATACCTGCTACCGGTGCTTTGATTGGAACACCAGCGGCCATTAAAGCCATTGTACCTGCACAAATTGATGCTTGAGATGATGAACCATTTGATTCCAAAATCTCACTTACAACTCTTATTGTATAAGGGAACTCTTCTTCAGAAGGAATAACTTGAAGTAAAGCTCTTTCTCCTAATGCACCATGACCTACTTCGCGACGACCAGGAGAGCCATATCTACCAGTTTCACCAACTGAGAATTGAGGGAAGTTATAGTGAAGCATAAATCTCTTACCTTCTTCGACTCCTAGTCCATCAATAATTTGGAATTCACCCAAAGATCCTAGAGTAACAATAGATAAACTTTGCGTTTGCCCTCTAGTAAATAAAGCAGAACCATGTGTTCTTTCAAGAATGTCAACTCTTGATTCTAGTGGTCTAATTTCATCAATCTTACGACCATCAGGTCTAACTTTATCTTCAGTTATTAAACGTCTTACCTCGTCTTTTACAATTGTTTCAAGAACTTCTTTAACGTAGCCGATTAATTTATTTAATTCTTTTTCATTTTCCCATTTAGTTGTTAACTCTTCGATAACTTTTTCATT
>JBAYTC010000018.1:0-23721 GCA_041675825.1 Bacilli bacterium
GTAGTCTCGGGTGCTTCATCCATATATTCATCAAAATAAAAAGGAGTATATCTATTATACGAATAAATACCAATAAATGTAGCTGAAAGTACAGGTATTAATATAGCAACTAAAAGTATAATAAATTTTTTTAGATTAATTGTTTTTTTCATAGCTTCCTCCTAAAATTCCTTTACTATTATAACACATTATATTCAATAATCAAACTTTTTTTGTTTTTCTTTAAGTTTGCTTTAAAAAATAAATTAAAAATTTATTTGAAAACTCTTGAATTTTTTTGAATAATGTTATATAATATAATTAAAGGAGGAGATTTTTATGGAAATTAAATGGTTTTCTAAAAGTATGCAGAAATTAGCAACTATATATGAGACTAATATTACCTTAAACACAGTAGCCTCATCTTATTTTAAAGATGCATTTACGACAATGATAGGATATGAAAAAGCAACTAATTCAATCATAGTAAAACCGGTATCAAAAGATGAACTTAATATGGGACTATATAAGCAAACAGAAACGCACAAGATTTCTATTAAGCCTAGTTATGGTAGAATTAATGGGAAGAAGATTATTCAAAACATTCAAGTTTTTCATCCTTTAGATTTCTCAAACAATAATTACTACAAGTATGAATGTGAATGGGATAAAAGTAAAAATTTACTAAAAATTCATTTAGATAGGGAGGCATCATAATTATGTTTGGAAGTACAACTTCAACAATAATGCTAATACTTTGGATAGTATTGATAGTTATTACAATAATTATAGAACTAGAAACATCAGACCTAATAACTGTTTGGTTTACTTTAGGTGCAATTGCAGCCCTAATATCTTCAGCCTTCGATGCTGATCCAATGTTACAAGTTGCAATCTTCATCGGTGTCTCTTTAATACTAATAGTATTGACTAGACCTCTTACTAAAAAGATGATGAAAACCGAAATTGTTAGAACCAATGCTGATAAAGTTATTGGAATGCAAGCAGTAGTCACAAAAGTAATTAATCCTGATGAAATTGGAGAAGTTAAAGTTGACAACTCTCTTTGGAGAGCAATCAGCCTAGACAACCAAGCCATTAATGTTGGTGAAAGAGTAACTGTTAATGCAATATCAGGCATAAAATTGATCGTCACAAAATTAGATAAAGAAGAAAATATAAATTTATAGGAGAGATAATATGTTAAACTTATTTTTAGACTCAACTAGAACAGCAATAATAATTGTTGTGATACTTATCATTCTTGCAATACTACTTGCATCTGCAATCAAAATCGTTCCTCAAGCTAAAGCCTACGTTGTTGAAAAGTTTGGTGCATACCATACTACATGGGGTACAGGTATTCATTTATTAATTCCATTTGTGTATAGAGTTTCAAAAATCATATCTCTAAAAGAACAAGTTAGCGATTATGAACCTCAGCCCGTTATTACAAAAGATAACGTTACAATGCAAATTGACACAGTAATTTTTTATCAAGTTACCGATCCAAAAGCTTATACATACGGAGTTGAACATCCAAATGCAGCAATTGAAAAACTTACTGCTACAACCCTTCGTAACATAATTGGTGAAATTGAACTTGATTCTACTCTTACTAGTCGTGATTTAATAAATACTAAGATGAGAGAAATTCTTGATGATGCAACTGATCCATGGGGCATTAAAGTTAATCGTGTGGAACTTAAAAATATTCTACCACCGAAAGATATTCGTGATGCAATGGAAAAACAAATGAGAGCAGAACGTGAAAGACGCGAATCTATTCTTAGAGCTGAAGGTGAGAAAAGTGCGGCAATTCTTCAAGCTGAAGGTATTAAAAGAGCAGCAATACTTCAAGCAGAAGCAAAAAGAATATCGCTAATAGAAGAAGCAGAAGGTCAAAAACAAGCAGCAATATTAGAAGCAGAAGGAAAAGCACTTGCTATATTTCAAGTACAAGAAGCAACAGCTAAAGGTCTAGCATT
Organism: Bacilli bacterium; assembly: GCA_041675825.1. Classification (GTDB taxonomy): domain Bacteria; phylum Bacillota_I; class Bacilli_A; order ML615J-28; family CAG-698; genus JAEYQM01. Next base: position 1,968 of record JBAYTC010000018.1, read on the forward strand.
ATTAAAAGACGCAAGAGCAGATCAAGCAGTATTAACCCTTAAAGCATATGATGCTTTAGCAGAAATGGCTAAAGGCCAAGCAACAAAAATTGTTATTCCATCAGAATTACAAGGCCTTGCTGGTTTAGTAACATCATTAAGTGAAATTGCAAAAAAATAAAAATACTTTAAAAAGCATCTTGAAAATGAAATTCAAGATGCTTTTTAATTGTAATATTTGCAAAATAAACAAAAATATTATAAAATGTATCAAAAGGAGAAAAAAATATGCCATTTGAAATTCAATTTATAAAACTACTTCAGAAAGCTTCATCAACCATTCTTGATTTCTTAGCCGAATTAATTACATTTTTTGGTGAACAATATGTTGTTATATTTGTTCTAGCATTCATTTATTTTGTGTACAATAAAAAATTAGGTGAAAAAATTGCCTTCACTTTGTTTTTATCATTAGGATTAAATAATTCCTTAAAAGGATTAGTAAAGGCACCACGTCCGTTTACTGTTGACCCAGAAATAATCGGTATGCGCCAATCTACAGCAACAGGATTTTCATTTCCTAGCGGACATACACAAGTATCAGCTGCCTTTTATACTTCCATTGCTAAACACCTTAAAAACAAAAAGTTTTGGATATTTACAGGTATACTAATTTTTTTAGTGGGAATATCCAGAATATATCTAGGTGTGCATTTTCCAAAGGACGTTATTGTAGCGATAATTTTAGGTATTGCTATTGCATTCTTAGGAAGCAATTTATATGATTTATATGGTAAAACATATAAAAGCAAACAAATCATGTTTGCAATCACAGCTTTACTATTATTACCTTTTGTCTTTATATTTTATAAATCAGATTACAATGAAATCTTACCATTTAGAGATTTTTATACTAATTATGCTTTGTTTCTAGGTTTCTTTGCTGCGACTCTTGTAGAGAACAAGTATGTTGATTTTGATTGCAACAAGCCTTTAAAAACTAAACTGATTAGATATCTAATAGCCATTGTACTATTTGTTACTATACAATTCGGACTAAAATTAGTATTACCAGAAAACAATATTTACTTAGATATGTTTAGATATTTTCTAGTTACTTTTATCCCAATGGGTATATACCCTTTATTCTTTAAGAAATTGAATCTTTAATAATCAATTAAAAAACACTGCAAACTAAAAAGTTTACAGTGTTTTTTTTATTCTGGTGTCTTTACCTTTTCATTCCAATATTCATTAAATAGTCTAATAACCCCTGGTGTAGTTAATTTCCTAAGAATAAATCCATAGCGGAATATTACCGTACCATCAACCTCAGGAAGCTTAGAATTATATAAAACTTGATCACTAGCTTCATACGGATTGGTTACCCATGAATTTTGTTCCATATATATACCCATACCAGCATATAATTTCACATTTTTATATTTAACAACCTTTGCCCACCAATCAATTACATTAGCATATCCGGCTGTTGGGTGCGTAAAGCCCCAATAAGATTGAGGAACAATATAGTCAATCCATTCTTCATCAATCCATTTTTTTGAATCACTATACAAATACTCGCCATAATGTTCCATCCCCCCAGTAGAAGAACCATTAGAAATAGCAGTGTTATTGGAATCATATGTAACAACTCCCGAACCATTTCTATAAATCCCACTTGGTGATATCCCCAGTTCAACACTTCGATAGTTTTCTATATTGTACTGTCTCATTGTATCTGATAAATCTTTTATAAAAGTATCAACTTGCCCTCTTCTCCAGTCAGCCAAGTTAGTAAAGGACCCCTTATACTTTGTATAAGTAGCAGTATCATTAACCCCAGCAATATAGAAGTAATCATCAAAATGAATTGCATCAATATCATATTTACCAATGAATTCCATTACGGTATCAATAAGGAACTCCCTAACATATGGCTCTCCCGGATTAAAAATAGTACTAGATCCAGTTAGTAAATACTTTGCATCACTAGCAGGATTATTAGGATAGTTTCTATAGTTGTTTGTTATTGTAGTAACATTTGTTCCAGAAGAAACACGATATGGATTCATCCATGCATGAAACTCAATACCACGTTTGTGTGACTCACTTATTAACCATTCCAAATAATCCCAATCGTTAAAGTTTGCTGCACTTACATAACTTGACATTGGATTATTTTCCGATGGATAATATGCATCATTATGTGTTCGAACATGATATATTAATGCATTCATATTCCAACTCTCCATATTATCTAACACCGCAGTTAATTGTGACATCATTTGCTCTTTAGATGAGTACCTACTAATGTCATTAACGATATGTGATACCCAAACTCCTCGAAAATCTTCATCTCTTCTAACATATTCGGTTGGCATAGTTACTTTTAAATGTTTTTGACTATACAAATAGTTAACTTCATTTCCAGATGATTTGTAATTTTCTAACCATACAGCTCTAAGGGTAATACTATCCTCGTATAGATAAGTTGTCTTATCTATAACTTCATAATTATCATCATCTATCCATTTAAAAAATGTATGACCAGATTTAATAGGAATTGGTAAATTCATTACTTCACCTTTATTTATAGCAAGAGGATTAATGTTATTTCCACCAACAGTATCAAAAACAATTTGAATTTTATTATATTCATAAACAGCAACAATCATCATATTTTCAGTAACAAATTGTGCATCAGTATTCCAACCTATAAAATTATAATATTGTCTAGTTGGTTCACTAACTACTGGTAATTGATCGCCATAATTAACCTCAAATGCGGCAAGTAGCACACCATTATAATCATAGAAATTTACAGTATATTTTTCTTCTTCAAATAATGCTGTAATTTCCATATCACTTTTAATACTTGTAAAAGACTTATCCCATCCGATAAATTTATATCCATTCACATTATTTACAATTGGTTCAGTGGCATCTTCTAAATAACCAACACTCTGTTCATCAAGTAAAACACCATCAAACCCAATAAATGTAACTTTAAACTCTTGTACTTCCCACTTGGCATACAATATAACATTTTGATTAATATTTTCTATTGTAGCTTCTAATTTATAATCAACATCAAAATACCATCCTTTAAAATCATAACCTTCTTGACTTAATACTGGTAAACTATCTATCTTATTAAGGACATCTTCATTTAGATTTTGATCTGTATAAGTAACATAATTTATTGTTACTTTTTCAACAGGGATATTAATGTATTCACACCCCACCATAAAAAAACTAAGTAATAATATAGCAAAAATTTTTTTCATTAGCAAATTTCCTTTCTAAAACATTATAGTAGTATTTGGATTAAATGTCAATTAAAAAATAGAGTAGTATTAACTACTCTATTCTATATTTAGAAGAATCAAGATCTAAATAAATAAATTCAGCACTCATCATTTCCTCAGTTACCTTTATTTGCACTTGTTTGTTTGTATTATAGTAATAACTTAAAAATATAGTATCCCCCACAAACAAATTATTGACATATAATGAATTCAAACTAATGCTTAAAGGTTCAAAAGTAACTCTATTGTCTATAGAAATATAAGTGGTGCTTAATGCAAGGTCTATTTGAGATTGTGAAGCCTGTGAACTTTCATACTTTATTTTTAAATTATTAGTTCTTAAATCAACACTCAAAGTTTTATTATAAACAAAATAATCTACTCCATCAATATTTTCTAAAAACATGTCATCTATTATTAAAGCACTTGAATTATTTAATGTTCGATTATTTGTAACTATTTTTATGCTTTCTCCTAAATAGAAATTTGGAACAACAAGGGCTCCACCTAAATTTGATAAATGCATATGTGGAAAAGTATATAACCCTTCATTAAGATAGTTTGCAGTTGTATTAAATGTTAAATTATCTAGAGGTTTCCCTTCATAATCAACGAATCTAGCAGCATATTTTATATCTTTAGGTAAAACATATAAATCTACATATCGTGAGCCATTTTTGACTAACATATCCATAAAAACATCATCATTCATAATTATATAATCATCGAATTCGAAATAACTTTGTTTCTTAAAAACATCATCTTGGCTTTCAATAACTGCACCTTTATTTTTAATTGATGAAAGATATTTCTTATTAGCAAGATCATATACTCGAAAATCAAATTCCATTATCTGTGAATCATGAAAACTAGTTTCATCTAGATAAATTTGTTCTAGAAAAACAGGAATATCTTTTAAATAATTAATTTCAAAACCGTGATTTTTTTCTTCAATATACGCAATCTTTCCTCCTGCTGGGAGGTTTACACTAAATGTATTGTCAATCTTAAATAGTTTATGATTATATTCATAGTATAATTTAGATGATATTGTTTGAATAAAAAAACCAGTAAATCTATGTCTAATATACGTTGCATTAGTTACAACCTTGTTACACATTATTTCGTAATCATTTGTTGATTTAAAATATTTCGTATTTCCGCCACTAATTGTATATCCAACAATTATATTCTCTGGAACTATATAATATTCACCATTACTCAAAGTATATTTTCTTGCTTGGCTGGCAGGATTTAATATAGAAATATTTACCCTACCATAAGGATACCTAAATATTAATGCATTTTCATTTGTTTTAGTAATAATTACTTCCTTATATATAAATGATTGATTACTCTCTTCTTTAGAAATAGAGATTTTTGCTGATTTATAACCGTTACCTACATTCACCCAAAAACTACATGCTTCATTTTTATTAATTTCACCTATAAACATACCATTTTTGTATGTTAAATCAATCCCGACAAATTCAACATTATCTAAATCTGCAGTAGTTTTAATACTCAATTCTAAATAGGTAACCTTTGCCTGACCAAAACTAACAGTTTTTTCAAAATTTTTATTAACTATATCTTCAGAAGAAATAATAAAATTAACAGACTGATATCCTTCTTTTTCAATAGACACCGAAATAGGATTTATTGTTTTCGTGTACAAAATAAGTTTATTCTCAATATAGTTGTAGCTATCTGCAGATGTATGGATATTTAAGTCGACATCAGTATCTAAGGTAATTGTAACTTTATAACTAAAATTTTTAGCACAGCCAGTTAATACTAATAAAAATAATATTATAAGTATTTTCTTCATGCCTACTACCTCTCGTCCTTTAATATTTCAAGAATTGGTTTACTGTTTGTTTTAACACAAGCCATATGAGAAAACAAAAATGCTATAACAAAATCAAAAATTATAATAAACCCAAACGATACCAAGAAGTACCATAAATTTAACTTGACATCATATGGTATTATTTCATTATATTTTTCCAACCCCTCATCAACAATATACTTAATTATTACTGAAATAATACCTCCGATACAAAACACCCAAATAATCGTTTGTTTAAATAGAAGAATCAATTCGATAAAATACATTTGAACAATGTTTTTCTTTTTTGCTCCTATCGCTTTCATAACACCAATATAATGTCGTCTTGAATCAACAGAATAAGTGATGGTATTAAACAAATTAAGTAATGTTGTAATCAAAATAATCATTGCAAACACAATTAATACCATCATTACATAAGTAGCCATTGTGCTTATAGTTCTAACTTGTTGATATAATGGATTTTGATCAGGAATATAGTTAATAATATCAAGTTTTCTGTATTCGTTAGTAATCCTTTCTTCGATGTTAAGGGCTTTAGAAAAACCATCACATTGAACTATCGTACTTTTAACTCTATTATGATACACCTCATGATCAACATTATACGAGTAATTAATGCCATATCCAATTGGAAAGAAAACTTTACCCATATTTGTAATATTAGCAGCAAGTTCATTAAAATCAGTATTTGTATAAGTATATAATGGCTTCAATACATCATCGTTTGTATAATTATTCATGATTGGAAATAAATACTCACCCTCATCCATAATAGATTGATTAGAAATCCATATATGAGACTCATTTATTCTCGATGCTAAACCTAAAAAATCTTCTTTTAAAACACCTACTATTGTATAATTAACCATCAATGGTACTTCAACACTAGTATTAACTAAGGAAACAGGATCATTATTTGGATCATCATCTATATCAATATCATCCTTTTGTGTTCCAGAATATAGAATACTAATTTTTGAACCAATAACCATAAGAGGGTTGATTCCATAATAATTTAAAATCGTTTCAGAAATAATTACTTGCCCAAACCCATTATTAGTAAATCCAAATCCAGCCTTATAAGGAGATGAACTTGAACTTAAACCTAAAACATCGGCATGTTCTGCATTACTAAATAGTGGTTTGGATGTATCACATATCTTAATTGTTGGATTAATATCACGATTACTTAAAGAAAAGTCAAAATCATATGAAGCGTCTTCAGGATCATTTCCAAATCTTATCGTTATAGTATTATTACTTTTTGTGTCAAAAATAATATATTCACCAGAAATAACACTATCAACTCCATTAATTTTGCTAACAGATTCAATAATGCCTTCATCAGGAACATTACTAATTGCATTACTCTCAACAGAAGAAATAATATTAAATGAAGCTAAGGTTCTCATCTTATCAACTTCTTTGTTTAAACTATAGTTGAAGCTTAGCGCAAAAAATACAACTGGAACTAAAATAGATAAACCTAATATAATTCCTCTAACAGTGTTTTTAGTAGACTTTTCCTTGGTCTCGATGCTAATTAAAGCAAGCCTTTTTAAATCATAATATTTCATCTAGCTTACCTCACTAATAATCGAAATTGCATCCATATTAGCTATTTCATTTAAGCTTGTTCTAGAAAATAATAAACCAAGAAATAAAAAAGCCACAACCACAAAAATCGGAATATACAAAGGAAGTTTAAAAATAATGTCATACTGAGTAAAACTCATCTCATAACTAAATGATTTAAAAACAAGACTCATTATACTAATGAAGTTTTCTTTTATACTAAGGATGAATAATGAAGACAAAATTATACCAAACCCTATTGTTATACCAGACTCGACTTGAATAATATTAATCATGTCCTTTTTCTTAAGTCCAATCGCCTTTAATAAACCAAAAAACTTTTTGTTTTTGTCTGCGGATATTATAATGGTATTACCGATACTTCCAACCGATAACATAATTATTATTAAACCAATAATAAGTCCCAATCCGCTAACTCCAATACCTATGAGCCTCAACATTTTCATATTATTTATAAGCGAGCTTTCAACTTCATAGAATTTATCTACTTCCTTCAATTCTGAAAGAAGTGTTTTTCTAAGTTTATCAGTTCTGTTATATACTTTGTTAATGCTATGGTCAACATTCGGACTTGTATATCTAGTAATCAGACCATATGAATTAAGAACAATACTGTTGTAATTGTTGTTTGCATAATCTATATCTATCATAAAATCATAAAAAGCATTTTCATCATCGGAATTATCTATAATTCCTTTGATAATGTATTGGTTTGAATAGTTATATAACTCATAATCTAATGTCTTTTGATTATATATATATACGCTTTGCTGCAAATAAATTGAATCATTGATGTCTAAATAATTGCCTTTTTCCATTTCTTTTTTTAAAAAGCTTTGAGTTACCCAAACGAAATTTTTATTAACATCTTGGCTATTCCAATACCTGCCTTCAATTATATCAAAAGGACATGAAAAGTTAAAAGAAAGGATTTTTGCTCGATATTGATTAACTGTAGTAAAAAAAGTTTGATATGATTGAAACTCCAAAGAACTAATTTTTTTCATTTCTTTATGATAATAAAAGTTGTTATTTATACTATCTATTTCTAAACTATGAATAACATCAGAAAAGCCATAACATTTGTTAAGAATAGTAGTGATATTTTCATTGGTTAATAATTCTCTATTTAATTCGCCAAATTCATTGTATGAACGTTTAGTAATTGTCGTTGTTGTTTCTGTATTCTGCATAACTTTTAATTGTAATTGATTTAAATTTACAGAAAAATTTGTTGCAAAAACCAAAACACCCATTATTAAGGTTCCAACAATAAATACAATTATTGAAGTTATGATTGTCCTGCTTTTACTGTGAAACATATTGTTAAAAGCAAATTTACAAATATCTCTAATTTTCATATTGCTGCCTTATTTTTAATATTGGTTGATGTTCCAATATCGTTTGTTCATCTGTAAATATGCATCCATCTTTTATTACTATTAACTTATCTGCATTTATGGCATCTTCCATATTATGCGTAACCAAAACGACTGATGTTCCGCCTTCACATATACTCTTTAAAATTTGCATAACCTCAGCACCATTTTGACTATCTAAATTTCCTGTTGGTTCATCAGCCAAAATAATCTTAGGATCATGAATTAAAGCTCTTGCAATTGATACCCTTTGCTTTTGCCCACCACTAAGCTCATTAGCTTTTTTATGCATTTTATCTAATAATCCTAGTTTTGAAAGAATTTCTTTTGCTTTTTTTTCTCGTGTTTTTTTATTCACACCGGAAATAATCAGTGGCATTGCTACATTATCTAAAACTGAAAATGTTGGCTCCAAATAAAAAGATTGGAATATAAACCCCGTTTGTTTATTACGATAATCAGCAAGTTGATTCTCAGATAAACTATTTAGTTCTACGCCACTTGCTATAACTTTACCACTAGTTGGTACATCCAACCCTCCAATTAAATTCATCAGCGTCGATTTACCACTACCCGATTTACCAATAATGGCTGTAAACTTTCCATCTTCAATTACTAGATTGACATCCTTTATTGCATGGACAGAATTTTCCCCACTACCATAAATTTTATTGACATTAATTAGCTCTATCATATTAATACCCCTCTAATAATAGTATTATAACTTATTATTAAAATTAATACAATAAAAAATCTTGGGTTTCCCCAAGATTTTATTAAACTTTATATATTTTAACTGTTCCTGTTTGTAAATCGTGTTTTTTAACTCCACCAGCAATAACAATAGTATCTTCATGTCTGAACAATCCTAAAGAAACTGCCTTATCTACCGCTTCATCAATACTTTCATCTTGAGTCTTTCTTGGTCCTATCATAAATGATCTTACATTCCAAGCAAGATTAAGTTGACGTGCAACTTGTTCATCATCAGTAGCTGCAATAATTGGACTATTAGGACGATAATTAGAAATAGAACTTGCTGTAACTCCTCTTTCTGTAACCGCTAAAATAGCCTTTGCATTTAATTGGTTAGCACTAATAACTGCTGCATTAGCAACAGCACTCATGATTGCCACACCTAAATCTAACATATTACTTTCGAATCTCTTCTTATAATTAATACTTCTTTCAGTTGTTTCAGCAATTTTAGCCATTGATTTTACAGATTCAATTGGATAATCACCTGCTGCTGTTTCACCACTTAACATGATTGCTGTAGTACCATCATAAATGGCATTAGCAACATCACTTACCTCAGCTCTAGTAGGACGAGGATTTTTAGTCATCGATTCTAACATTTGCGTAGCTGTAACTACATGCTTTCCAGAACGATAACATTTCTTAATAATTTCTTTTTGAATTGCTGGTAATTCATCAAATGGAACTTCAACACCCATATCTCCACGAGCAACCATCACTCCATCACTAAGACGAATAATTTGATCTAAATTAGCAATACCTTGTAAGTTCTCAATTTTAGAAATAATTTCAACTTCTTGGCCGCCATTAGCATTTACGAATGCACGTATCTCTCTAATGTCTTCTTCAGTTCTTACAAAAGAAGCAGCAATGAAATCTATTCCTTGAGAAATACCAAAAATAATATCTGCTTTGTCTTTATCACTCATATAAGGCATATCAATGTGAGTGTTTGGAACATTGATGCTCTTTCGATTAGAAAGTTTACCATCATTCAATGTTTTACATACAATACTGTTACCCTTTACTTCTTTAACTTCAAAACCAACTTTTCCATCATCAACTAAGATAATTGTTCCTGATTCAACACTTTTATATAAGTATTCATAGTTAACAGCAACTATGTTATCTAAACCAACTTGAGTCATATCACATACAAATGTAAATTCTTGACCTTTCTTAACTTCAGCAAACCCTTTTTCAAAAGTTCCAATTCTTATCTCTGGACCTTTTGTATCAAGTAAAATAGGAACCGGTAGTCCCAATTTTTCTCGAGCGGCCTTAATCTTGTTCATTCTTACTAAATGTTCTGCATGATCTCCATGAGAAAAATTTAATCTAGCACAATCCATTCCAGCTAACATTAACTCTTCAATTTTATCTTCAACTGCTGGACCCATTGTACAAATAATCTTTGTCTTACGCATAATACCTCCATATTACTTGGGAATAAATTTCCCATATCAACTATAATATACCATACACATATATATGTGACAATGAAAACACGTTTTCAATAATATGGCAAATAACTATTTCCCCAAGCAAAATTTAGAAAACAACTCATTTATTAAGTCATCGCCACTAACTTCACCTAATATCTCTCCTAAAGAAGTCCAAGAATTTAAAATATCTATTGCAACTATATCAACAGGAAACTCATTATTAATCGCTGTTAATGCATCCATTAATTGCTTTTTAGCAATCTTTAACTTTGCAAGTTGTCTTGTGTTCCCAATATAAGTAGGGTCTATATAATCAATTTTATTAAGCGAGTATACTTTCTTAATACTTTGTTCAATAAGATTAATATCATCAGAATCATAACTAGATATCAATAAATAGTCATCAAACAAATTTAGATTTATTCTTTGTGATAAATCTTTTTTATTTACAATAATTAATCTATTTTTATTTTTTGTTATTTCCAGAAGTTCTAAATCAACATCATCTAATGGTGTACTATAATCAAATACAAGCACAATAAAATCAGCTTCATTTAATACTTTTTTAGTTTTTTGTACTCCTATTTTTTCTACAACGTCTTCTGTAACCCTAATACCAGCAGTATCAATTAGATTTAAAACAACACCACCAATATCAATTTGCCCCTCAACTATATCTCTAGTCGTTCCAGCAATATTAGTTACTATCGCTTTGTCTTCACGAATTAAAGCATTGAGTAAACTAGACTTTCCAACATTAGGTTTTCCAATTATCGCAGTATTAATACCATTCTTGATTATTTTAGATACTTCAGCTTTTTTTAAAATACCTTCAATATCATTAATTAAATCTTTTATTGTCGGTAAAAGCACTTCATTTGTAACTTGCAATTCATCCTCATACTCCGGATAATCAATATTTACTTCTATTTGCGCTAAACAATACAATAACTTTCCTCTAAATTCACTTATAACTTTCTTGGTTTCGCCTAACAAACCATTACTAGCCATTTGTAAACTATTCTTTGTTTTACTTTCAATAATATCCATAACAGCTTCTGCTTGGGTCAAATCAATTCTACCGTTTAAATAGGCTCTTTTTGTAAATTCTCCTGGTTCACCTAATCTTGCACCATTAACAAGTAAGAGCTCTAATATTCTATTAGTTACATATATTCCACCATGACAATTTATTTCAACAACATCCTCAGTAGTGAAAGTTCTCGGAGATCTAAATATCGACACTAAAACTTCATCCAAAACCCGATCTTTATCATATATATGTCCATAATGAATTGTATGAGATTTTGCTTTATTTAAATTAGCCCCTTTAAATATCGAGTTAACAATACTAATTGAATCATCACCACTTACTTTAATAATTGAAATTGCACCATTCCCTAAAGCTGTTGATATAGCAGCAATTGTATCATTCATAAATATCACTCCTTAATTAATCTCTAATCGCATCAACAATAGATGCATTGCTAGCAACAAATGATGGTATAAATCCACCAATTATAGATAGTAATATACTACCAATTATAATAATAATCAAGTATAGAGGATTAAACTTGCTTAAATCAAGCAATGTTAAATCAAAAGTATTAACATTATTCTCCTCTAGAATTTTAGTAATAAGATTAATTATCGGCTGAAGAAGAAGAACACTGCTAACAACCCCAATAATTCCTGAAGTTAAACCTACTAATCCCGTTTCAACGTTAAACATTAAACTGATATCTTTTTTTCTTGCCCCAAGACTTCTTAATATTCCAATTTCTTTTGTTCTTTCAACAACAGAAACATAGGTTATAATGCCGATTAGTATTGTCGATACAAACAAGGAAATTAGGGCAAAAGCAACAAGGACTCTTGTTAAAACCGTGATAAAAGCATCAAATTCTCTCGTTATAGTTCCCATATAGTCAGAATATATAACTCTTTCCTTTTCTGCTTTATCTAAATTATATTCTTCTAGATAATCATTAATTAATACCCTATTTCTAAATTGATCTGTATAAATTCTAATTGAACTTATCTGTCTTTCAGAACCTAAATTTTGCAAAAACAACTGATATGTATATTCTTTTGTTCGAGTATAAAAAATCGTTTCATCATCAACAAACTCTAAACCAGTAATTACATTTTTAGTATATCCAAAACTTTTTTGCTCAACAACTATATTAGATTCTTTGCTATTTTCCAAAATAAAATTAGATAATTCTCGACTATACAAAATACCACTGTCATATATATTAGTTGTTGCTTTTTGTTTAATTCTCACAATTCCAGATATTTTTAAAATGAGCTCACTATTATTATACAAAGTTTCATAATTGTTAGATGTAAAATAATTTGTATACAAATCATTATTATTTTTTAAATAAATATCATTATTTAAAATAACGCGATACTCTTTGTTTAGCATCTCCTCGAATGAATAGCTATCTTTATTCTTATAATCAATTCCAAGCGAATCTAAGACGGAAATATCAATGTTATTATAACGATCAACAAGTATTGCTATTTCATTTTTACTAGTTGGAAAATTACCATCTAAAACATCATACTGTGTTTCTAAATAAGCGACATCTTCAGAAATCTCATTAAATCTGCTGGTTTGAACTCTACGATATCCTCCGTCCATTATCGTTAGTAAATTAATGTTAACATTGCTCTTATAGTCAATAAAATTATATAGGGATGGGTCAATCTCATCAATATAACTCATAAAGTCCTCATCGAACTTATTAACATGATTATAATATGAAGTATATAAATTGGTGACATTAATAATATCTGTATCCGGATATAAAACATATTCCTTATTATCTTTATAAGGGTCTGTATTATCCACTTGGCTTCTAATTGTAATTGGAGAATTGGATAATGTGTTTTTTTGTAAATCAACCATATAGTTATCAACAATATTTGAGAACATTAATACTAAACTAAAACCTAAAACACCAACACAACCCGATAAAACAGTAAGCATAGTTCTAAAGGGTTTAGACAACATTGTTTTAAACCCAATTTTGATAGCACTTAAAATACTTAGCCTAGTTTTTTTAATTTCAATTAAAGAATTGTTATTGATCTCTTGATTGTTTCTAACATCGCTAATAATCTCTCCATCCAAAAGTTGCACTTTTCGATCGCAATATTCATTTATTGCATCTTTATTGTGCGATACCATAATTACTAGTTTTTCCTTTGAAATATCTTTTAAAATTTTAAGAATTTCTGAAGCATTTATACTATCTAGAGCACCAGTTGGTTCATCAGCCAAAATGATAGTTGGGTTTTTTACTAAAGCCCTGGCTATTGCAACCCTTTGAGCTTCACCACCAGATAACAATTTGACTTTTGTTTTTTTATATTTATATATATTCAGTTTCTTTAAAATATCATCAATATTTTCAACTAAATCCGTATACTTATCATTGTTTAAATCTACTCCTAACTTAACATTATCATAAACTGATAAGTTTGAAATAAGATTATAGTTTTGAAATATAAATCCGATTGCATTACCTCGGTAATAATCCCAATCTCTCTCTGAATATTTACTAATTGGAGTCCCATTAATATAGAAGTCGCCACTTGAGTATTTATCAAGACCTCCAATGATATTCATTAAAGTTGTTTTTCCACAACCTGAAGGTCCATAAATACCAACAAACTCTTTTTTAGAAAAATCAATTGAAATATCTTTTAAAACATGATTATTCTTATTATAAAATTTATTTATTTTTTCTAATTTAAGCATAAATCCTCCTAGTCACCCAAATAATATATATTATAAAAAACTTCATTATTCTCAATAACTCTTTGGCGATAATAAACCAAATAAGTGTTCTTACTTAAAATCATATCTACCCCAGTTGAAATTAAACCATCATAATCAATATTAATCCCATTATCTTTATATGATCTTGTTATTAAGTCTGTACAATAAAAAGAGTTCTTAGTATTAAATATAATACTATAGTTATATGGTTTTCCAATGTTTGCTTTGGCACTAGATACAACATTAAGCGTCGTGTTTACATTAGCATTTTTCACTCTTAAAACAGCAAACTCTTTAGTCTCTTCAATCAAATCATCATACCATGTATTATCCCACACTTTTACAATGTTATCATTGTTTACATCATTACCTGTTATTTCAATAGTTTGTATGGCTTCTTCATCAATAACTAATGCACTATGTCCAATCCAAATGAATTCAGACAAAATTTTAATTGATGCACTTGAAGGAACAGGATTCCTTGATGTTAAATAAATATCTCCAGTATATCCTATTTGATTATTATCAAAATTTTCTAGTACTCTTCTTGAAGTATCTTCATATTCCTTTTCTTTTTGAACCAAATAAAATCTTTGATTATTCTGAGTATGAACTAAAACACCTCTATTTTTAAAATCATTAATCAATACATCAGTAGCAATAGACTCATAAGCCGTTGTAATTAATAAACTTGCAATCAAAATAATCAATATAATCATTAGGGGTTTTCTAAAATGTCTCATTAATTTCACCTAATTATATTATAACCTATTTACTTAATATTTTAAACTAATAAATGTATTTATTTAATAAATAAAATAAATAGTGTAAAAACGTTTGCAATATAAACCAATCTGTTATATAATATAATTACCATTATACATAGGAGGTAAACGGAAATGATAGACGGCGAATTAATGAAGTTGCGCGACCGCGCAAAGAATAAAGTGGATTTTTTTAAATGCACTGATGATTTCCTAGTAGAATTTGTGTTTAATAGCTTATCATTTGATAATTTTATTACAAACAAAGAAGATGTAATTAAAGTTCTTAATAACGATACTAAAGATGTTGATGAACAAGTAATTTTATTGGTAAACAATCAAAAAAATGGATTATTAAAAATTTTTGAAATGGTTAATGAAAATCAACCAATGAATGAAAACAATTTAAAAGACTTACACCAAATTATTATGAACGGCTTCTCTGATATTGGTGGATTATATCGAAATGTAGACATTTCTGTAAAAGGATCAAACCACACTCCACCTAGTCATATCAAAGTATATGACAGAATGAAGAAGTATTTTGATTTTACAGAAGAAGATCCTACTAATAATTTGTTAGAATATATTTCATACTGCCATTTACAATTAGCAAAAATACACCCATTTTTAGATGGAAATGGTCGTACCTCTAGATTAGTACTTAATTATCAATTATTAAAACATGGCTTCATGCCTGTTATTATTAAACGCAGCCAATTTAATACTTACTTCGATTGTCTAGAAGAATTTAAAGTAAACAAAAATATTAGACCTTTTGTAAGATTTTTGGAAGATTTAGAAACTACAGCCTTAGAGAAAGTATTGGATTAAACAATCATCAAAGAAAAAAGCATCATAATGATGCTTTTTATTTTGGTTCAATGATTAAGAAACGATTAGGTTCTTCGCCTTCAGATCTTGTTTGAACATCCTTCCATGTAGAAAGTTTGTCGTGAATGATTTTTCTTTCATATGAATTTAAATTATCTAACTTAATTTCCTGTTTAGTTTTAGCAACTTGCTTGCCGAAATCTATAGCTAATCTTTCTAATTGACTCTCTCTACGACGGCGATAACCACCAATATCTAATCTTACAACCATTTGATTGTCTTCTTCATAATAACTATTAATTATTAAATTTATTAAGGTTTGTAATGCAACAAGATGTTTTGAGTTTTTTCCAATTAAAACTCCATTAAAATCTCCAGCATCAATGTTGAACTCAACAACATTACCCCTAACTCTTTTTTCTATAAATCCTTGAACATTATTTGTTTCAAGTAACATTTGAATATACTGTTTACCTTTTTCAATTCCATCAACATTAGGTTTTACTTCAACTTCAAGTTTACCTCCAAGCCCTAAGAAACCTTTTTTTTCGTTAATAACGTCGGCTGTTAACTCGCTTTCGTTTATTCCTAAATCTTTAACAGCTAACTCAATAGCTTCGGATACAGACTTTACTTCATATGTTTTCTTTTTCATAAATCCTCCTAGTGTTTACCTTTTAATACTTCTAAACGCTTTGCACTATTTTTATGACCAATATAACTTTGTAATGTAGAATAAATATTACCAACTAACCAATATAAACCTAATCCTGCTGGACTTTGAAGAACAAAGACAACCATCATTATTGTCATGGAATACATAACGATATTCATAGTTTTTTGAGTTTGCTTTTGTTGATCAAAATTTGGTTTACGGTAATCTGGAACAGTAGAAGTAGTTTCATCCTTCATTTTCTTTTGACGTCTTTGTGAAATCCACAAACTAAATATTTGTGTCAATCCTACTAAGATGGCTAATGTAATAACTCCAGCTTTTTGCCAAGTACTACCTTCTTGCCCGACAAGCAAATTAATACCAAAAAATTCCGTAGTATTAAAAATGTTTAACCAATGTCCTTCAACAGCAGCATTTGCAGGCATACGACTTATTGTTCTAAAGAAACCAATGAAGATAGGCATTTGGATTAATGGCATTAAACAACCACCTAATCCGATACCATATTTCTTATATAATTGCATCGTTTCCATTTGCATTCTTTGTTGAGATTGTTGATCATCTTTTCCAGCATATTTTTGTTTAATTTTTTCTGCTTCAGGACCCACTAATGACATTTTCAAACTCATATCATTTGTTTTTGCATAAATTGGCCAAGCTAATGTTCTAACAACGATTGTTGTTAAAATAATTACTATACCATAATTTGCAAATCCGATTGTTTTTGATACTGCCCACATTAGACCAGCCATTGGATAAACAAATATATCATCAAATTTGAATCCACCAACTCCTAAAGCCTGAGTAGTATCGTTTTTAGAACAACCTGATAAAAACAATAAACCCAAAACCATCACTACAAGTAATAAATATTTTTTGTTATTTTTCATTTCCAACTCCTATTTATAATTTTATTTAGTAAATACTCTACATGTCCTTTTTTTTCTTCAAAAGATAAATTTGGAGCTGTAGACTTGATAACAATAAGTAAATCATATCCCCCTATATTATTTAATAACGGCCTTACTATTTCTCTTATAACTCTTTTTTCATAATTTCTTGAAACTGCATTCCCTAGTTTCTTAGATGCTGAAATAGCTATTCTTGGTTCTTTGTTATTAATTAAATAATAGATGGAATAAAATTTATTCCCGACACTTTTTTTCATATGAACAAGTTTTTCAATATCTTTATTCTTTTTTAAACTATATTTTTTGTTCATAATCCCTCCAAAATAAAAATAAAGGACCCTTGATGTAAATGACATTCAAGTGGTCCAAACAAGTTCAAAATATTAAGCTGTTAATTTTGCTCTTCCACGTCTTCTTCTACGTGATAAAACATTTCTTCCGCCAACAGTTTTCATACGGGCACGAAAACCATGTACTTTACTTCTTTTACGTTTGTTTGGTTGATATGTTCCAACTTGCATTTTGCGCACCTCCTATGCTTTTTTCTGTTCACTCAAAGTATTATACCTATATTGTTATTAAAAGTCAAGATTTTATATTAAAGAAATGTATTAATTAGTATTTTCTTTTCTTTTTTTTAGGAAAATATAGCTAGCACCTAGCCCAGAACCCACCAATACAAAAGCTCCTACTGTCCAAGGAATCCAATTTGATGAATTTGCATCAGGAATACTTGGCTCATCCGGTGTTATTGGATCGTTGCCTAAAAGACTTTCAAAACTTGCTTTATGTAATAATGTTTTCTTATCAACTACTCCATTATCACCTTCAACATAATAACTTAAATATGTATGAATTTCTTGTGGTTCTAATTTTAAATTTACCTCTCTGTTTGATAGAGTGTAATTATATTTTTGATCAGAATACCCATATACACCAATAAATGGAAGATATTCTCCAGCTTCTGTATAAATCCATGATTGCATATCAACATGAAATTTTTCTGTTTGATCTCTAACAATAATTGAAACACTAGTTTGATAAGCAGTATCGTTTTGTGTTACCCTGTATCTTAATTCTAAATCAGCATTATCAGGTGAAGTGGTTGAGAATATTTTCGTATTTGAAGTATAGTTTCCTGCAGGTCTTTCAAGCATTACATCTTCTAAAAAAGAAGCTGCCTTTTCTTGCCCTGAAGAATCTTTATATCTCAATTTAATAAAAAATTCATCTGGAATGTTTTTTTCCGTATCTGTACTAGACATAGTATATGTGTGTGAAATTGGTGTTTGTCTATTTGTGTGTTCAGTAAAATAATACATTTTATTTGTTGTTAGAAATGCAGACATTTGAAATCTTAATATATCTAACTTACTATCATTATTATCTTCATTCAAACGACCACTTAATTTTGCTTGAACACTATATCTTGTAGTCATTTTATCATTTTCATCAAAACTTCTTAATCCAACAAGAGTAATCTGAGGAAATATATCTTCATTATAAACAACATGTTCATATTGAGGAATTACTATATAGCTATATTTAGGAGTAATTAAAACTATTAATAAAGTTAAAATTAATAAATATCCTATAATTAGAAACATATAAGCTGATTTACTTAATTTAATAATAAACTCATTAATTTTCCATTGTGATTTAGTATTGTTTTTCATAATTTGTGCGAGTAGTTATACTCTTCCTCCATTTAATAAATATTGATAGTCTCCTATATAGTTTACAATATAAAGGTCTTTTTTGCAAGACTTTTTTGTTTTTCCTATTATTCACAGTGTTTTTTTACAATTTATATTATTCTCTTTCCTATTATATATGAATTTAAAAAAACCACATTTATTCACATTTCCACAGTGGATAACTTTTTGAAAGATATTCACCTTTTATGGATAACTATAAACATGTGGATAAGTGGATAACTTTTTTATTAATTTTAAATTAAACTATTTATATTTATAGTGATATGTGGTATCATAAGTACAAGAGGTATATTATTATGAAATTAGAAGAATGTAGTCTTTTATTACAAGAAACTATAAAACAACTAGAACAAGAACTGAATCATGATGATTTTAAGAATTTATTCAAAAACATGAATGAAATCCATAAATTTGAAAATGATCATATTTATGTCGTTGTTCCTGATGCACTTAGTAAATTTAAAATTGAAAAATTTCATTTATTGAAAATGAATGAAGTTTTGGCAGAAATAACTAATAAAAACTATCGATATAAATTTATCATAGAAGATGATGCCAAGAAAGAAAGAGACAGTAATGCTAACCCGATAACTACAGCTGATAATTTAGAGAATAACAACAGTAGAAGGAAACTAAGAGCTGAATTCACTTTTGATAATTATGTTATAGGTGAAAGTAATCGATTTGCATTTATATCTGCTATGAAGGTTGCCGAATCTCCGCATTCAATATTTAATCCTTTATATATTTTCGGTGATGTTGGATTGGGTAAAACCCATTTAATGATGGCAATTGGCCATTTCATCCTTGATAATAATGTAGATGCCAATGTTGTTTATACAAGTGCACAGCAATTCACAGAAGATTATTTTATATCTACTTCTACTAAAAAGGGTAGAGAAAAAATAGAGGAGTTTTATGCTAGATATCGATCAGCAGATGTTCTTTTAGTAGATGACATTCAATTTTTAGAAGGTAAAACAGGGACTCAAGAAGAATTTTTTAAAGTTTTTGATTATTTACATGAAAATAATAAACAAATTGTTATTACATCAGATCGTGTTGCTAATGATCTTAAATTAATGGCAAGATTAAAATCAAGGTTTAATTGGGGTATGATTGCTGACATTAAGCGCCCTGATAAGGATTTAAGAGTAAATATATTAAAAAGAAAATTGATTTTTTTATTAAACAACCCAAAAGATGTTCAAATTGAAGTTTTAGAATTAATATCTGAATTATTCCAAAATAACATTAGAGATTTAGAAGGTGCAATTAGAAGATATATAACATATTGTGTATCATTGGACATACCATTTACTGTAGATAATGTATATGTTGCTTTAAGTGGAATTCTACCATCTTCAAATGAGGTTGTAAATAAAACAAAAGATATAAATGTGATAAAAGAAGTAGTTTGTTCATATTTTAGAATATCCAAAGAAGATTTAGTATCTCCAAGCCGAAAAAGTCAAATTGTTTATGCAAGAAATGTTGCTATATATATAATAAGAAAACATTATAAGACACCTCTTAAAAAAATAGGAGAATATTTTGGTAAACGAGATCATGCAACCATAGCTCACGCTTATGATAAGATTAAGGCTGCTATTAAAGATAATCAGCACACAAAGAATGATATAGAATTTATAGAAAAGAAGTTAGAAGAACTATAGTTATCAACATATCCACAGTGCTAATAATAATAAACTAATTAATATAAATATAAATAAGGAGAAAATAAATGAAGTTTTCAATCAACAGAGAGTTATTGTTACATAATCTAAATCAAGTTACAAGAGCTTTATCGACAAAACCACAAATGCCAATATTGACAGGTATAAAAATTGATGTTAAAAGTGATTATATAAATCTTACAGCATCTAATGGAGAAATATCAATTCAAACAACTATTAAGGATAAAGATAATTTAATAATTGAGGACGAAGGAGTCTTAGTAGTTCCTGGTCGTTATTTTCAAGAAATAGCTAAAAGAGTTGATGCTAAAATGATAGATTTTATATCATTTGAAGAAAATATGGTTAAAATACTAGCTGATAGAAGTAACTTCACACTTAATTTAATGGAAAAAGAGAATTTTCCAATGATTTCTTTTGAGGAAACTGATACTTTTATTAATCTTGATGTACTTAACTTAAAACAAATAATCAAAAAAACAACATTTGCTACATCAATGTCAGAGTCTAGAATGGTACTAACTGGTGTTTCTTTTGCTACAAGTGAAAAGAAAGTAGAAGTTATAGCAACAGATAGCTTTAGGTTAGCACGAAAATATATGATTTACGATGATTTAAACACTAAAATAAGCGTCGTTATTCCAAGTAAAAGCTTAGACGAATTAAATAAAGTAATAGATGAAACAAATGAATCGGTAAATATTTACTTTTCTAAAACAAAAGCCTTATTCAAGTATAAAAATTTACTATTCCAAACAAGATTAATAGAAGGAGTATATCCTAACACTTCTAGTTTGATCCCTAATGATTTTATTACGAGTATTAAATTCAACAAACACGAATTACTTGCCACAATTGATCGTGCATCCTTATTTTCTTCCTCTGAAACTACAAATATTATCAAATTAAACCTAACTCCAGACAGAGTTGTTGAAATATCTTCAATAACAAATGAAATTGGAGGGGTTATAGAAGAGATATATCCACTTGATTGCTCAAAAGTTATGCCATTTCAAATAGCATTTAGTTCTAAATAC
>JBAYTC010000019.1:0-21528 GCA_041675825.1 Bacilli bacterium
TGGATACACCTGTTCCCATCTCGAACACAGAAGTTAAGCACTTTTACGCTGATGATAGTTAGAGTAACTCTTGCGAAAGTAGGAAGTTGCCAAGCTTTCTTTCTATTATGATGCCTCCTTAGCTCAGTTGGTTAGAGCACATGACTGTTAATCATGGGGTCCTAGGTTCAAGTCCTAGAGGGGGCGCCATTCATTGGCCTGTTGGAGAAGCGGTTTAACTCACATGCCTTTCACGCATGCATACACGGGTTCGAATCCCGTACAGGTCACCATTGTAATTAATCCATCTAATATAGATGGTTTTTTTATTGCTTTTTTTATTTGCTATTATAGTATCATGTGATATAATAATAATTAGCACTACATAAGGAGATTCTATGAAAAAATATTTATTTTTTGCTATATTTTTATTCATTTTGGTATTTGGGGTTGGTTGTGAAGATCAACACAAAGAAGATAAAGTTTACGTTACCTTTTCAACAAATATTGATTTAGATATTACTACTTTGGAATTACAAAAAAATAGTCTATTGAGTCATTCAAATTTGCCGAATATTGAAATAGAAAATAAGATATTTGTTGGTTGGTTCTTAGATATTAACTATGAAAACAATTTTCAAGATATTGAAATTCTAGAAGATATGATACTATATGGATTATATGAAGATTACGCCACTAGACAAGAAAATTATATTTTAAATAACATTAAAATTCCAGCAACTACATATGTTAATATTGATTTACCAACAAAAATATCTAGTTTTGATATTTCATGGGATTCAACGCATCCAAGTATTCTATCAAATGGTGGAATTTATGGTAATGTTCATAGTAACACATTTGTTACATTGACTGCATATATTGTTTCAAATAATGCAGTTTTTGATAAAAGTTTTACTATTGAGGTTCTGCCATTCCCTTATGACTTAGAAGCTAAGAATATTAGTGATAGTATAATATTTCCCAATGAAATTAAAAGTGATATCAGTTTAATTACAGTTTTTAATCATAATTTTATAGGCACTTGGGTTTCTAATAAACCTGATGTTGTTTCTAATGATGGTAAAGTTACAAGAGGAGAAGTAGACGAGGTTGTCACAATTGAATTAACTCTAATAAAAGACGATTTTCTTGTTATTTATAGTTATGAATTTTTAATTAAAGCATATGAATTAGATGTAAATAATCCTCAATATTTTATTAATTCTTTAGAAGATAAGGATATTAATACCAATAATATTATAATGGACTATGAAGAAATTAAAGCATATAATCAAGTAGTCCTTAACAGTAACGGTGCAAATGTTGTTAGTCTTGAAGATTTAGATCAGACTGTAACTAAATCTTATGTATCTTCTTTGATATTAAAATATTCGAATATCGATCGTTATAGCATCTATGATAATGGTAGAATAGGGACTTATCTGGATAAACAAAATATTTTGAATAATCGTAATTTAGATGGACTTAATCAAACAATTAATATTCAGTATGGGGTATCAGTTAAGCATACATCATTAAGATCATACCCTACTGATTTTTATAGTGGAAGTGTTGCAATTGATAGATTTCAAGAAACCGGTTTTAGTGCTGGTGTACCTATGATAATTTATCATAAGAGTTTAGATTCAAATTGGTATTATGTTAGAATGTATCACTATGATGGTTGGGTTAAGGCTGAAGATATTGCCGTTTCTTCAAGAGAGGATTTTTTAAAGTATAATAAAACTGGTAATTTTATAGTTGTTTTAGATAATATTATTGAAGTTAATAGTCAAATTATTAGAATGGGATACACATTACCTTATTCATCAAGGACAGAATCAGGATTTGAATTAGACTTTCCAACTAGAAAAAATGATGGAACTTTAGAGATAAAGAAAGTTATGTATCCAAATGATGGAAGCGTTAATGATGGGTTTATTGAATATAACTATAGGAATCTGTTAGTTCAAGGATATAAGTTACTTGGAATGCAATATAGCTGGGGTGATAAAATAGTTGATGGTTTAGATTGTTCTTCGACTCAAGCAGCTATTTATAATTGTTTTGGATTCATTTTAGGAAGAAATACATCTAATCAATGGAAAACATCTAATTATGGAAATCCGATTTCGAGTTTAACTAACGAAAGTTTAAAAAATTATGAAATTGGTACCTTGTTATATACACCTAGTCATGTGCTTATGTATATTGGAGTTGATAAAGATGGTAATTGTTGGTTGTTACATAACACAAGTACTGGAAATATTTGCAAACTGCAAACATTAAATAGTTATGGGACTAGTTCAATTAATAATATGTTAGTTTTTCATAATTAGTTTTAATCTCACATTTTGTGAGATTTTTTTAAAATATATTGAATACATTTAAAATATGTAGTATAATATTGATGTTAGTGCCTCCTTAGCTCAGTTGGTTAGAGCACATGACTGTTAATCATGGGGTCCTAGGTTCAAGTCCTAGAGGGGGCGCCATTTTAATATATTGGCCTGTTGGAGAAGCGGTCAAACTCATAGCCCTCTCAAGGCTACATACACGGGTTCGAATCCCGTACAGGTCACCAATAAGATACTGAAAGATTGACAGGTTTGTCAGTCTTTTTTATTTTATATTGAATAGATATATTAAAATCAACTTTATACCATTTCAATGGTATTAATTTCTGAAATATGGTAAAATTAGTTATCAGAGTAAATACATTAAGTTACTATAATTAATGTTTAGAAAGAGGTAAATATGGAACATTTAAATAAGAACATGGATAAAATTAATAAACTAAACGCTTTTGTTTCAGATTATATGAATGCGGATTTAAAAAACAGAAAAGACATTTATGAGAAATATAAAAAAGTAATTGATACTATAAATCCAATTGATATTTTTCACTTAAATATATATAGTGATAATAGTAGCACTAGTAATGAAATTATTAAGAGTACTGCTAATTTATTTGTAAATATTTTTAATCACCCTCTTCAAGAACATAGTTTTAAAGATCATCATCACTCTTTTTTTAAGGCATTAATGAAAGAAAACGAAGAAATAATCAAACACTTAGATAGTATAAAGAAGTTCCTAAAAAGTGGAGATCTTGAATCTAACAGAGATAAACTATTAACTGAATTTATCAAGTGTTTAGATTTTGAAAAAAAATTTATTAAGAAAGAAAACATTTTATTTCCTCATTTGGAGTCAAAACTTGTTTCACGTAGACCGCTTAAGATTATGTGGATGCTACATGACGATGCTAGAGTTTTAATTAAAGAATTGATAAGCTTGCTTAAGGAACAATCTTTTGATGAGATTTCTTTTAAGGAAAAGGTTGGCAAGTATTATTTTCTAATATATGGAATAATAACAAAAGAAAACTTAATTTTGTATCCCGTTGCTGCTAAATTGCTTGACAATACTACTTTGGATATTATGCTAAAAGAATCAATACAATATGGTTTTTCATTATTTAATTATATTTATGAAGAAAGTAATGATAAAAATCAAGAAAAATTTATGGATGGAAATTTTAAGGTTCTTAATGGGGATCTAACTTTTAGTCAATTAAATTTAATGTTAAACAATCTTCCGATAGATATTACTTTTGTTGATGAGTTTAATAAAGTAAAATATTTTAATCAAACAAAAAATCGTCATTTTCCTAGAAGTCCATCTATAATTGGTCGGCTAGTTGAATATTGTCATCCTCCGAAAAGTGTTGATACAGTTAAGAAAATCATAGAATCTTTTAGAAGTGGTGAAGAGGATTTTGCTGAATTTTGGATAAAGTTTAAAGAATCTTTGATATATATTCAGTATTTTGCAGTTCGGGATAATAGTAACCAATATAGGGGAGTCTTAGAAGTATCTCAGGATGTCACACATATAAGGAATCTAAAAGGAGAAAAAAGAATTTTAGAGTGGTAGACAAATAAAAGGAAAGGATTATATCATGTATAAAAAAGAATTATCTGAAATTAAAATAGAAGCCAACATTAGAGGTGTAGATTCTAGGGTGTTAGTCGATCATGAAAATGCTATAATTAAAGAATTGATTTTAAAACCATATCAAGAAATTCCCATTCATAAGGTTCCAGTTGATGTGACATTCTTTGTTTTACGAGGCACTGGAAAGATAAGGGTTGGAAAAGATACTTATGATGTAAAGGAACATTCTATTGTGGTTTGTCCTAAAAATACAGAAATGAGTGTAGAAGCAAATGGAAATTTATTCAGTTTTTTAAACATTAAAACTCCAGCATTTAAACCAAAAAAATGATTATCATAATAAAAATCGACTTATTTGACAGTCGATTTTTATTTGATATAATTAATTAACATAGTTCATATAGGAGGAAATTATGGAGAACATTGTTGAAAAAAATGATAAACTTTATTTTGAAAGTTTAATACGTTTAATAAAATCATGGGGTCTGTTCATTTGATTCAAGGTTTGTTGATGATGGTTTTTGCAATTTTTATTTATCCTAATTTAGACATTATGGGAACTGGTCCAAGAACTTTTACTATTCCTGTAGTTGGTAATTATTTAGAGTTTGTTGAGGGTCAGGGCCTAGTTCTTACGACAACTGATACTTTATTTAAATTACCATTTTTGCCATTAGTAGCTTGTTTCTTGTTACTTTCTGCTCTATTCCATTTTATTATTGCTTATCCGTATAAAGATAAATATGTTGAAGATTTAAAACAAGGTATTAATAAGATGAGATGGTATGAATATGCTTTAAGTTCATCATTAATGATCGTTTTAATTTCGTCTCTATTCGGTGTACGTGATGTTGCAGTATTTGTGCTTATTGCTTTAGCAAATGCAGCGATGAACTTATTTGGCTTAGATATGGAGTTAATTAATTCCGGTATTGATAAATCAAAAAACAAAACTAATTGGTTACCGTTTATATTCGGTTCAGTTATAGGAATAGCTCCATGGTTAGCAATTGCTTTTTATATCGGTGTGAATCCAGACTTATCACAAGTTCCAGGATTTGTATGGGCTATTCTTATCACTTATTTTTTAGCTTTTAATACTTTTCCAGTTAATATGTTTCTACAATACAAGGGTGTAGGCAAGTTTAAAAACTATCTATATGGTGAAAGAGGTTATATTATTTTATCCTTAGTTGCCAAAACTATACTGACATGGCTAGTATTATTTGGAGCATTTCAACCATAAAAAAAAAGAGCTCAATGTATAATTTGAGCTCTTTTTTTATGAATAAATTAATATTGAAATTTGTTCTAGTGTCATAATATTTTCATTATTAAAAAATGAATTGATATTTTTACTAAAATTAGTGTGATCAATTAACCTAAATGAAGCACTCAAAACATCTATTAGATCTTCGTTTTTCTCCTTATCATTCATGTAACCAATTGTAATATAACTAGTAAATAAATAAACTCCACAAATGGATATATATTCTTCCCAAAGTGTTTTTGTATTATACGTAAATGGAAACTGTATAAAATAGAGATGGTTAATAAGTAGTTTTTCAAACATTATTTCAATATTCTTAAACTTGTTTATTAAGTCAATTTTTCCTAATTTATATGATTTTGGTCCCTGATTATTGTAGAAATCAATAGCCGCTTGTGAGTATTTTTCAATACTCTTACTTCGACTATGAAAGTGTTTTAATAGCTTTTCTTGAATTGAATAAGAATAATCATAATTCTTATCCACTTTTAAATCACTGAGTTGAAACATAATTGGAATTGATTCATAATTACTTTCTTCTTTGAAGTTTAGTATACCTTGTAGTACTCTTCCCATTTGGATTATTCGACTGGATAATGATGATTCTCGATTAGATAGAATTGAAAAGCAAATTTGTCGAATACCATTATACTTACTTTTTTGTTCGTCACTAATTATTAATGGATTAAGTGGCAAGTCTATAGTAAGAGTCTTTTCTTCAAAACTAATTTTCTCATCATCCTTAAAAAGAATTTCTAAAGTTTTCTCGCAACTGTTTGAACAAGAGGCTTCATATAAATAATCATTTCTAATACCCCTTGGATAATAATTACATATCAAAGGTAGTGATTTTTCTCCACACTCTTTATGTAATCGACAATATCCGTCTTCCATATGTAATGGACAATCATTATGTTGATTCTTTTGAACTATACCATATTGGTCTGGGTTTGGGTTTTTCTTTAACACAAAGGTTTTATCCAATAAGGTTCTTAAAGTCTTAGAACATTTAAGCGATTGTAATTTATAGTATTCCTTTAGTGAGATTGTAACATCCCACCCTGTACAGCAACTATTTCTGCATTCTTTACCTTTGCACTTAAATTCTTTATAATAATTTGGTACAATAAATTTATTGGTATATGCCATATGACTCCTCAAGATTAAAATCCTAAGAAATATTATAGCATTTGCTATGTAATTGTCAATTTATATTTTTAAAAATTCCTTAAGAATAAGTAAAATTTATTTGACATATCTTTATAGCTTTGGTATTATCTTTATATATACCGACCACTTGGTCGGATTAAATATTTATGAGGTGAAAAATGAGCAGTTATAGTGTTAAAAAACCAATTACAGTACTAATGGGAGTACTAATAATAATAGTGTTAGGGGTGTTTAGTTTAACAAAATTACCACTTACATTATTTCCAGATATAAATTTACCATATATTGTTACTATTTCTACTTATGAGGGAGCAAGTCCAAATGAAGTTGAAGAAGAAGTGACTTCTAAAATAGAGTCCACTGTTCAAACAATTGGTAATTTTAAAGAAGTTAGTTCAATGAGTAATGAACATTTCGGTATTTCTATTATTACTTTTTTTGAAGGTACTAATATGGATACAGTTGTTATTGAATTAAGAGAATTAATCAATAACATTGCATTTGTTGATGGAGTTGGAAATACTAGAATATTAAGAATTAGTCCTGATATGTTACCAGTTTTCACAACCTCTTTATTCAAAAGTTATTCTGAGGATTTAACTGACGAAGAAATTCTTATAAGAAATACAGAGTGGATAAATAATGATGTGTTAAGTGATCTCCAAAGTATACCAGGAGTGGCTGATGTCACTATATCGGGTCAAGCGGATGTTGTCTTGCAAATTAATTTAGATAATGATTTATTAACTGCCGCTGGTTTAACTAACGCAATGGTTCTTGAGATTATTGAAGAGCAAAATGTTGGCGGTTTAGTAGGCGTTGCAATTGACGATGGAGAAATCAGGATGCTTTATCTTGGGGATAAGATTAGAAACCTAGATGATATAAAAAATCTCCCAATTATTTCTGATGGAAATTCTATTACAAAACTTAGTGATCTATCTACAGAGAATGGAATTAAGTACGTTAATGGAAATACTGACACATATTCTAAAATAAATGGAAAGCAAGGTATTCAGATTTCTTTTCAAATGCAAACAAATTATAGTATTACAGAAGTAAGTAATAATATTTTAGAAAGATTAAATGAAATCGTTGATGAAGATTCAAGTGCAAATTATAAAGTAATATTAAACCAAGGTGATTATATCGAGTCATCAATTGGTACTGTTATAAATAATTTAATTATTGGTGCTGCTCTTGCAATATTAATCCTATTGCTATTTCTAAGGGATATTAAACCAACACTAATAGTTGGATTGGCAATTCCTATATCAGTTATTTCGTCATTTATGTTGATGTATTTTGCTGGTGTAAGTTTAAATTTAGTTTCTATGGGTGGTTTAGCACTTGGAATAGGAATGTTAGTTGACAATGCAATTGTTGTTATTGAGAACATTTATCGAATGATTGGTGAGGGAAAATCACGAAAAGATGCTGCTATATACGGTGCTAAAGAAGTAGCAGGAGCAATTACTTCATCAACGCTTACAACTATTGCCGTATTTCTTCCGATTGTATTTGTTGAAGGAATGGTTGCAGATGTATTTATGAGTATGGCTTATACAATTGCATTTTCATTAGGTTCAAGTCTATTTATTGCTTTGACGGTTGTGCCTTCTATGGCATCCAGAATGCTTAATGATAAAAAGCAACAAAAGGAAAGCAAATTCTCAATATCATTAAAAAATGCTGTTGAGAAAACAATTAGATTTAATTTAAAGCATAAATTATTAGTTGTTTTATTGGTCTTTGCTTTATTTATTGCATCAGCTGCTTTAGTTATGTCTAAAGGATTTATTATGTTACCAACATCCGATGAAGGTACGATCAGTATAAATATCAACATGGCTAGCAATGTCGAATTTAACACCAAAGCTTTATATACCGATGAAGTATCTGAAAAGATTTTAAATCTGGATGACGTAGAAACGGTTTCCGCTACTATAAATGGAGGAAGCATGTTTGGATTTATAGGAATGGGTGGAAACTCTTCTGATATTTCCATTACAGTAAATTTAAAAGATAATAGAAAAAATAGTTCAAGTGAATATGTAGATATTATTAGTGAAGAAATAAGCAAAGTTGACTTAGGTGAATATGATAATCTCACAGCTTCTGATATTATAGAAACTGAGATTTCTGCTCAAAATAGTGTAATGAGTTTAGGTGGAGCAAGTGGTGTAGTAATTAAGGTTAGTGGATCTGATTTAGAAACACTAGAAAAAATTTCGCAGGATATCAGTGATATTTTAAGAAGCAACGCTGATTTAACAAAAGTTGATGATGGTGTTAGTCGTGGTAGTGATAATGTTAAAGTAACAATTAACAAAGAAAATGCGATGATGTATAACTTAACTGCAACTGACATTAATAATAATTTAGGTTATTTCTTTTCAGGATTAACTGATCTAACTACTACTAAAACAGTAACAATTAGAATTGATAATGTCAATTATAATATTGATGTTCCAACAAACCAAGCTGGTGGTGCTGATTTTAGTATGTTAGGTGATTATGCTCAATTCTTATCAGGGATTAAGTTGTTTGATAAGAACACGCAATTATTAATTAATGATTACATGGAAGATAATCCAGGTGGAATATATGTTCCTAATTACGTTTTGCCTACTTATTCAGGGGAAGAAATCAAGTTTATTATTAATCCATATCTAAGAGTTATAGATAATAGAATTCAAATGAATCCATTTAGTATTGAACCTACTTTGGATAGTTTAGCTTTAGCCCCACTATATGATGAGGGAACTAATTCTCTGACAACTATTGATTATATAACTGGGTTTACAACAATTAATACAGATGGGAATTCATATTACTTAAATGTTACAGCTAAGGTTAATGATGATAAGAATGTAACTATTGTAAGTAGTGATGTAACAAAAGCAGTTAATGATTATATAAACAGCGATAAGTTTGCTTCATATGGTCGTGGTTATAGAATAGAATTACAAGGTGAAAATGAGGATATAATGGATGCTGTTAGCGATTTGGTAATAGCTGGATTAGTTGCAATTTTACTTGTTTATATGATTATGGCAATCCAATTTCAGTCTTTATTGTATCCATTTATTATACTGATCACAATACCTTTAGCATTTACAGGAGGAATGTTGGCATTGTTAATTGCTAATATGCAATTATCTATGGTTTCGATTATGGGGCTAATAATACTTGTTGGAGTTGTTGTTAACAATGGAATTGTGTTGGTTGATTTTATTAATATACTTAGAAAAACTGGTATGACAATTAGCGAAGCTGTTGTTGAAGCAGGAAAAACCAGATTAAGACCTATTCTGATGACTGCCTTAACTACAATTTTAGCATTATTAACAATGGCTTTAGGATTTGGTGAAGGTGCTGAGTTATTGCAACCAATGGCAGTTGCTACTATAGGTGGATTAGTGTATGCTACTGTTTTAACAGTTACGATTGTCCCAGTTATTTATTCAGCATTTAACCGTAAAAAAATGAAATTAGAGGATGTATCTAATGTCATTAACAAAGAATAAAATTATAGAAGTTGTTACTAATTACATAAAAAGTGCAGATAATATCGAAAAGATATCAATTAAAAAAATAGCTGAAGAAGCTGGCATTGGTAAAAGCACTGTTTATGAACATTTTAAGAGTAAAGAAGAACTAATAGATGAGGCTTATATATCTTTGATTGATTATTATCAGGATATATTGAAAAAAGATATTATTGGTTATAATTTTGAGGAGTCATTGAAAAATCAAATTGGTAGAGTTATTTCAGTAATGTCCGATGCAAAATTAATTATGGAAGCTATATTTCAAAATAATTCCATTCCTGCATTAAGGTGTAATGTTTTAGAAAAAATTGAATCAGTTAATATTGATTTTCAAGAGCAGTTTTCTGTTTTCTTAAATATGGGTATTAATGAAGGAGTTATTTCTAAGAGTTTAATTACCAAGAATTCTAAATATATCATTAAAGCTTTAATGAGTAGCTTAAGTATGCAATATGTATCAGGAACTACAGACTTAAACAATGATGAGATTATTGATTTAATATATGATTCAATTGTATTCTATTTAAAATAAAAATTGTTTAAAAACTTGATTTATTTGGTATTCCAAATTAATCAAGTTTTTTGTTTTTGTAGAAATAATATTTTGATTCGATAAATAATGGAATATAGTAACATCATTTATAGTAATTAATAGTAATTAGCGACAAAAAATTCTGATTTAATATATTACACAAAGATTTTTTACATTTACTTATTAATATGTTATAATATAAAAGTGGAGTAAATGTAAAACACATTTAAATCATATTTAATTATATTGGGGGGAATAATTATGAAAAAGATTTTATTACTTACACTTTCGTTATTACTGGTGGGTTGTTCAATTGGACAAATTGAAGATACAAATGGAGATGAAGATTACACTATTGAAACTATTTCAAATGAAAAAATAATTAGTGGGGGTAGCAGTGCTTCTTTAGGTAGCATACAAACCACTGTTAATGGAAATACAAAATATAAAGTTGACAAGTTTTCTGGTATTAAAACTATTGAAACATTTAGACTTAATAATGAAAGTTTTAACTTAAGTATTATGTGTGAAGTTGAGAAGGGGAATTTCATGGTCGCTTTAACTACTGATTCTGAAATAGTAAAAGTTTTTAAAAATAATGATACTGATAATTATGTTATTGACAATCATAAAGGCACTTACTATTTAAAAATCGTTGGAGAAAGTGCAAAGTTTAATATTTCATATTCTAATGACAATTAAAAATGAAAGGTGTATTATATGAAAACTGTAGTTATTGGTAAAGATTTAGAAGTATCTCAAATTGCACTTGGATGTATGAGAATCGCTAAGCTTAGCGTTGATGAATTAGAAGAATTAGTTTTAGCAGCAGTTGAAAATGGGATTAATTTTTTTGATCATGCAGACATTTATGGTGGAACTAAGAGTGAATCACTATTTGGTGAGGTTTTAGCTAAAAATCCTGGGCTTAGAGAAAAAATAATTATTCAAACAAAATGTGGTATAAGAAAAGGATTCTATGATTCTTCAAAGGAGCATATTTTAAAATCAGTAAATGATAGTTTAAGAAGATTACAAACAGATTATATTGATGTATTACTTATACATCGCCCAGATACTTTAATGGATTATCATGAAATTAGTGATGCATTCAATCAGTTATATAATGAAAATAAAGTTAAGTATTTTGGTGTTTCAAATATGAATTCAATGCAAATGGAATTACTCAAGTGTGCATTAAATCATCGATTAGTAGCAAATCAATTACAGTTTAGTATTGTCCATAGTGGAATTATTGATTCTGGTATAAATGTTAATATGAAAAATAATTTTTCTGTTGACCATGATGGGTCGATTCTCGAGTATTGTCGTTTAAATAGTGTTACTATTCAAGCATGGAGTGTTTTGCAGGCTTCATGGGAAGAAGGAACTTTTTTAGATAATCCAAATTATAAAGACTTAAACAATAAACTTGAAGAACTAGGAAATAAGTATAATGTATCTAAAGCTGCTATCGCAATTAGTTTCATATTACGACATCCTGCTGGTATTCAAGCAATCGTTGGAACCACAAAGGTTAAACATTTAGTTGATCTTACAAAAGCATATAACGTTAGTCTCACTAGAGAAGAGTGGTATAGTTTATATTTATCAAGTGGTAAGTTGTTGCCATAAGAAAAAGCGTGCATTTATTATTGCACGCCTTTTTTAAAGTGTTTTTCATAAAATGTAATGGCATTTTCTTTTTTGAGTGGTTTAGAAAATAAGAAACCCTGAAGTTTATCACAATTATTATCAATTAAATATTTTTTTTGATATTCATGTTCAACACCTTCAGCAACAACAATATGGTTTAATTTATGACTCATAGAAATTATGTCACTGGTTAAAACTTGTTCATTGTTATGTTCATTAATTTTATCAATAAATAGTTTGTCAATTTTTAGACCATCGATGCTTAGCTCGCTTTCTCTAGATAGAGAACTAAAACCAGTGCCAAAATCATCAATGACTATCTTTATACCATAGGATCTTAATTCATTTAAAATATTATTTATTTCGAAGAAATCTTTAGAAAAAATTGTTTCAGTTAATTCAAGTATTATATTGCCTGGGTTTATTTTTTTGTTATTAATTATAGTAATTAGATTTGAAATAAAACCATCACTTATAAGTTGTATTACTGATATATTAATTGAAATACTTGTGCTTGTATCAAATCTTTCATTTATTTCATGAATAAAATCTAAAGATTCATTTATTATCATGTCTCCTATTGGTATTATTAGTTTTGACACTTCAAGGATTGGAATAAATTCAAGAGGTGATAATTCACCTAATTTCAGTGAATTAAATCTTGATAGGGCTTCAAAACTACTGATTTTATTTGTCTTTAGATCTAATATTGGTTGATATACAAGATACAATCGTTTATTATGATTATTGTTTTCAATTACTGTATTAAAACCTTTTTTTATTAAATTTTCTCTTAAAATTTGGTTTTTCATTGACACATCATAGAAAACATTACTAATCGATAAGCTATCAAATGAAATTGCCTTTTCAGTTGCGATAATAACATTTTTAAATATTTGTTCAATATCTTGAATATCTTTTTCAAATATATAAACTCCAATTCCACAGCCGACTCTTTCTTTGTTTAATATATATCCCAGCTTTGTTTTTATTTTCTCAATTAAATTAAGTATATCTTTTTTAATTGAGAACTTTTTAATGTAAAACATTAGGAAGTTTTCGTAGGCAATAAAAAGGGGATGATTAGATTTCGTTAGTTCTTTTAGTGCCTGTGATATAGTTTTCATTATTTCTTGTGTATAATAGTATCCATATATTGGTGTTAATGATTGTAATGATGTTAGATTAATTCCAATTAAAGCTCTATTTTTATAATTTTTAGTATCTAAATCTTTTATTATTTCTTGTTCTAAATAAGATCTATTGTGTAGATTAGTCCACGAATCATATTCACTTTTGTGTTTTAATTCAAGTTCGAATTTTTTTTGACTATCAATATCTATAATAATTCCTTCAAGGGCTACTACATTATCGTTTTCATCAAATATACCTTCTCCAAGTTCATATACCCATTTTCTTACTCCTTTAGCTGTAATGATTTGATATTGATATCTAAATGGGGAATGGCTTTTTAGTGTAGTCTTCCATTCTTCCCATAACAAATCATGATATTCAGGGGCAATTAAATCATTAAACGCTAGATCCCGATTGAAGAGTAAACTTTCAGCATAGTATCCAGTCAATTCATAACAGCCTTTGGAAACAAATTCCATAGTCCAATCTGGGTCATATTTACATCGATAAGCTAAGCCGGGTAAATGTGATAATAATACAGATTTACTTCTCTCACTTTCGATTAGCGCTGCTTCAATTGTATATGAGTCGGTTATATCTTGTACTATACACATATGAGTTACATCGTTTTTGTTATATTCAATTTTATCGACATGCATTTTAATTATTGCTACTGAACTATCTGGTTTTATTATGTGTTTTGTTATTGAATAAGAAGAAATTTCTCCATTTTTCAGCTTTCTAAAATGTTCAATTTCAATATTATGATCGTTTGAGTAAGCTAAGTTTTTAAGTCCAATACTACAAATTTCACTTTGCGATCTTGCATATATATTTTCAAAAGATTTATTCATGGTGATATTAAAATCATTATCTCCAAAATAAGTTGTGCTGTTTTTAGCAATTGCAATTCCAATGTTGGCAATTAGAGTTAGTTCATCGTGAATTAGATTTTCATAACTAAGTAAGTTATAGTTTTCTTTTAGTTCCAGCATTAATAATTGATCAATAATTCTTTTTATTATTGCATCCTTTTCTTTAGGTAAAGTGAAATAATGAGCACTTTTATAATTAAGATTTTCCGGAACTAAACTCAAATCTTTTCTATCAATTAGTATTAGTAAGTTTAGTTCTTTTGTTTTAATAATATTAATAAAGTCAAGAAAATATTGAAAGTCAATTACAATCATAAAAGGTAAACTTGTATCAATTAAGCTCTTAATTTCATTTAAACTAAAAACATAGTTTACTTGATAGTTTCCTTTTGTTGACTTTAGTGGAAGATCTAAATTACTAAATTTGGTAAATAGAATTATTTCTCTCAAGATAATCACCTACTTATTTTAGATTCACGATATTTTTGTTTGCTATAATACATATATTCATCAGCAATATTGATTTCATTAAATATATCATTACTAAGATTGGTTTGAATATAGTAACCAAAAGATAAAGATATAGGAAAATCCGGTGTATATATTTTAGATACATTCTTATTCAGATTATTTATTAATGTTTTTGCTGCATCTTCATTAGTGTTTGTTAATATAACTAAAAATTCATCTCCACCCATTCTAAAGACATACCCGTTTGATGCATTGCTTTTTAGAATTGATGCTGCTTTTTTTATGATTTCGTCTCCTTTGCGATGCCCAAATTTGTCATTTACGTCCTTTAAATCATTTAAGTCAGCTACGATTAAACATATTGGTAATTTATCTTTATGGGTTAACTGGGATAAAATGTTATCTAGATAATGTCGGTTGTATAAGTCTGTAAGTTGATCATGATAAAGCAAATATTTAATTTCTTTATCTCTAATTATTACTTCTGTTATGTCTCTTGCAATACCAGCATATCCGATCACTATCCCATCTTCAACAATGGCTGATGCTGTTGATTCATAATATTTATACTCACCTTCTATATGTTTAAGACGATAACCATAAACGCTTTGATGAGATGTGGTCTCTTTAATTCTATTGAAAAAGTCTACTAATAAATCGACATCATCAGGATGAACAAAAGGAACAAATGAATTGCCTAAAACTTCAAGAACTCCTCTTCCAAGTTGGGTAGTCCAGGCTTTTGAGAGGTAAGTGAAGTTACCATTTATATCTAAGCGATAGATAATGTCCTTTGTGTTTTCGATTATTTCACGCAAATTTCTTTCACTGTTTTTAAGTTTATTAAGTAGCTTACTACGATCAGATATATCGATATTAGCACCAATTGCAATTAAAGGTTTATTAAATTCGTCCCACTTAATTACTTGACCACTGTCCAATACGGTTATCCATTCACCATTTTTGTGTTTTCTTCTTAAAACTAATGAGTAGTAATCTTTTTCTTTTGAAAAAAGTGAATTTAATGATTCATAACATAATGATAAGTCATCTGGATGAGTGGTTCTATTAAAATCTTCAATAGTAGGGTTAGGAAAATCATCTAAGGTATAGCCAATTAATTCAGCCCACCTTTTATTTATTTTTAATTCGCCTGTTTTGATATTCCATTCCCAAGTTCCAGCATTCATTGCTTTAATAATTAATCTACTATGATTGTCATAAATAGAAGAGTTCACGTAATCACCTCTTTTATGATTAAATTATAACACAATAAATAAATATATACAATTTACTTAGTAAAGTTATTCTAGTTGTTTGTTGGTAAAGCAATATTATGATATAATGTAATTATAAATATTGTAAAGGAGTAAACAATATGATTAAAAGAATGGAACAAGAGAATATTCGTGAAGTAGCATATCTAGGTAATTTATTATGGAAAGAAGCAAGTAGAGAAGAATTAGAGGCTGAATTCAGACAATTAATCAACAGCGAAACAAACACAGTCTACTTATATTTTTTCTATGAAATTCCAATTGGGTTTATCCATGTATCGCTAAGAAGTGAATACGTCGAAGGGACTACTTCATCTCCTGTTGGATATATTGAAGGAATTTTTGTTTTGAAAAATTATCGTAAGCAATTTGTCGGACTTAGATTGTTTAATGCTGCTTGTAACTGGGCTAAAGAGCATGGAGCTAAAGAGATTGCAAGTGATTGTGAATTGGATAATGAGGATAGTATTTTATTTCATAAACGAATTGGATTTGAAGAAGTAAATAGAATTGTTTGCTTTAAGAAAGATTTATGAAAAAAAATGTAAAAAATTATGAAAATACTCTAGATTTTAAAATTGAAATATGATATAATATAAAGTCTTTATAGTCGAAAGGAGGGAAAATTATGAAAAAGCTACTAAAATGGGCAAAACCATATCCAGTATTAGTAATACTGATTGTAGCGTTCACAATTATTGCTCCAATAACTTATTCATACGTTCCACAATTTATCAAATACGTTATTGATATTGTGTTAGGTATGAATCCAGAAGCAAAGGTTACATTACCGTCATTTGTAACTGATTTTTTCAGGACTTTTAGCGATCCTTTAATTATAATCGTTGTAGTTGCATCGACGTTATTAATTTATCAATTAATACGTGCGGTTATATTATTTTTAAATGGATACATAAAAGGTATATTTGCTGAAAAGATAGCATATGATATGAGAACTAAATTGTTTAAGCATTTACAAAACTTATCGTTTAGTTATCATAGCAATGTTGATACTGGGGATGTGATTCAAAGATGTACATCAGATATAGATACTATTAAAAGTTTTATTAGTGCCCAATTACCGCAAGTATTATATATAGTTGCAAGCTTGTCGGCCGGGATTTTTCAAATGGCATTTATTAATGTGACAATTATGCTTATTACATTAGTATGTCTACCAATAACTTTAGTAATGTCAGTTATATACTTTAGATATGTACGCAAGAAGTTTACAGAAATAGAAGTTGTTGAAGCAAGCATGACTACTGTATTACAGGAAAATGTTAATGGAGTTAGAGTTGTAAAGGCGTTTCATAGAGAACAATATGAAATTGATAAATTCGATAATGAAAGTTTAAAATTTAAAAATGAATCAAAAAAATTAAATGATGCAATGGCTTTATTTTGGGGAATAAGCGATATGATAATTATGCTTCAATATGGGGCTACAATTGTTGCTTCTGTATTCCTTGCAAAAGCTGATTTTGTTTCAGCTGGAGATATAACTGCCGCATTAATATATATTTCAATGTTAGTATATCCAATAAGAGGATTAGGTCGTATTATAGGTGACTTCGGTAAAACTGTTGTTGCTTGTGAGAGAATTGATGAAATTCTTGAACAAAAAGACGAATTCTTA
The DNA here is from genome assembly GCA_041675825.1 of Bacilli bacterium. Classification (GTDB taxonomy): domain Bacteria; phylum Bacillota_I; class Bacilli_A; order ML615J-28; family CAG-698; genus JAEYQM01. The sequence continues at coordinate 17,521 of JBAYTC010000019.1, forward strand.
GATGATGGAAATCAAGAACCAGAAATTACTGGTAATATTGAATTTAATAATGTATCATTTAAGTTTGATGATACTGATCAACATTTACTTAAAGATGTTAATTTTTCAATTAAGGCAGGGGAAACTATTGCCATTGTTGGTAAGACAGGTAGTGGTAAATCGACGATAGCTAATATATTAGTTAGAATGTTAGATTATAAATCAGGAAGTATTAAAATTGATGGAGTTGAATTAAAGTCAGTTAAGAAAAAATGGATTAGAAATAATATTGGTATTATTCTTCAAGATCCATTCTTATATGCTAAATCAATTCTTGAAAATATTAGAATTGCTGATGCTAAAATACCTGAAAATAAGGTTTATGATGCTGCAAGAATCGCATCTATTCATAGTGATATCAAAACATTCTTACAAGGTTATGATACCTTAGTAGGAGAGAAAGGTGTTACTTTGAGTGGAGGACAAAAGCAAAGAATAGCAATTGCAAGGATGCTTGTACTTGAAAAACCAATAATGATATTTGATGATAGCTTAAGTGCTGTTGATACTAAAACAGATTTAAATATTCGTAATGCTTTAAAATCCAGAGGTAAGAAGCTTACATCGATAATTATAACTCATAGAATTACAACTGCTAAAGAAGCAGATAAGATTATTGTATTAGATCATGGAAGTGTTGCTGCAATAGGTACTCATGAAGAATTAAGCAAAGTTGAGGGACTTTACAAGTCTTTATGGGATATTCAAGGCGCACTTGAAGATGAATTTAAAAACCTCGTAAAAAAGGAGGTGGCTAGTGATGAATAGTTTTGAAGAACAAGATTATAGTTCCGAGAAGTTGAAGTTTAGTGTTTGGAAAAAAATTATTAAAATGGTATTAAAGAAGAAGTCCAGTATAATTATTATGGCTATTGCTGTAATTGGTCTTGCCATTTTGGATATTGTTAATCCACTGGTAAATAGCGCGGCCATTGATAAATTCTTTGACCAAGGTGATTTTTCCGGAGTTGAAGTTTATATTGCAATATATATAGCAATTGGTTTAGCATTTGGATTATGCATTTGGTTGTTTATTAAAATGGCAAGTAAGGTAGAAGTAGAGATTGGTTATGAAATCCGCAAGGATGCGTTTTTGAAACTACAGGAGTTACCATTTGCTTATTATGATAAAACACCAGCAGGGTGGATTATGGCCCGTTTAACAAGCGATTCAAGGAAGCTTGCATCAATTTTATCTTGGGGATTAGTAGATATCCTTTGGGGTGGAGTTGTAATGTTTGGTATTTTAATAACTTTGTTTATTATTAAATGGCAACTAGCTTTAATTGTATTTTTGTTAACCCCTATTATGTTTTTAGTTAGTATGTATTTTAGAAAGAAAATATTGAAAAGTTATAGAAATGTAAGAAAAACTAATTCTAAAATTACAGCAGGATATAATGAGGGATTATTGGGGACTAAGACGACTAAAACTTTAGTTCTAGAAGATATTAGATATAGTGAATTTGATGACTTATGTGTAACAATGAAAAAAGACTCAATTAGAGCTATTCTTCATTCATCAATATTTTTCCCAATACTTATAGTATTAGGTTATGTTGGTGTTGCGCTTATTCTAAGAGTAGGTGGAGAATTTGTTTTATTGGGTATGGGTATTGGTACATTGTATTTATTTATAACTTTCACAACTATGTTCTTTGATCCGATTACCCAAATAGCAAGAATAATTGCTGAATTTCAACAAGCTCAAGCATCTGCTGAGCGTATTATGACACTGATTGAAACCGAACCAGAAATATTCGATACTGATGAGGTTATAGAGATTTATGGAACCCTTTTTAATCCTAAAAAAGAGAACTGGGAGAATATAAAGGGGGATGTCAGTTTTAAAAATGTTACTTTTAGATATATAGAGAATGAAAACATATTAGAAGATTTTAATTTAGAAGTAAAAGCGGGTACAAGTGTAGCGCTTGTTGGTGCTACAGGTAGTGGTAAATCTACCATTATTAACCTTATTAGTCGCTTTTATGAACCAACAACAGGACAAATATTAATTGATGGAAAAGACTATAAAGACAGATCAATTGGTTGGTTACATTCAAATCTAGGATATGTTCTACAAAATCCACATTTATTTAATGGTACAATTATGGAAAACATCCGTTATGGAAGATTAGATGCAACAGATGAGGAAGTCATTGAAGCAGCTAAAGCCGTAAGTGCTGATGAGTTTATTATAAATTTTGATGAAGGATATAAAACTAATGTCGGTGAAGGTGGCTCTAAGTTATCTGTTGGGCAAAGACAATTAATATCTTTCGCAAGAGCACTTCTTGCAGACCCTAAGTTATTAATTCTTGATGAGGCAACTTCAAGTATTGATACAAAAACAGAATATGTTATCCAAGGGGTTATTAATAAGTTATTAAAGGGTAGAACAAGTTTTATTGTTGCCCATCGTCTTTCAACAATCATCAATGCTGATTTAATTCTAGTTATTGATGGTGGTAAGATATTAGAGTCAGGAACTCACAAAGAGTTACTTGCTTTAGAAAAAGAATACTACAACTTATATAAGAATCAATTTATTAATGAACAAATGGAAAAAACTAAGATTTAGAGGCTTTTATAGCCTCTTTTTTTAATGGGATTAATTGACTAATTTCTTGAATTATGTTATAATTTTGATAATGAGGTGGGTTATGAATTGTATATTTATCTATAATCCCAATAGTGGTAGTGGCAAAATAGTAAAACATTTAGATTATATTAAAAAAATTCTTGAAACTAAATTCGATGAAGTTACTCTTTATGCAACTAAGTCAGGTGAAGATGCAAGAAATAAAGCTAGTGAGTCATGTGGTAAATTTGATGTGCTGGTTTTTTCTGGTGGAGATGGAACTGTAAATGACATCATTACCGGAATTAGTAGGAATGATAATAGACCAATTTTAGGTTATATTCCTGCAGGTACAGTCAATGATATATCTAAAAATCTTAGAATATCTAAAAATCCTAGAAAAGCTTTAAAAAATATTATTGATGGAGATATTATTAACCATGACGTTGGGATGATCAATGACAAGTATTTTATGTATGTAAGTGCAATCGGTACTTTTACTGGTGTTAGCTATCGTACTGAACAACATCTTAAAAGAAAATATGGAAAAATTGCATATGCTGTTGATGGATTAAAAGATATTGTTAGCCCTAAAATAGTTGATATAAAGATAAGCGCCAATGGACATAATTATAATTTGAAAGTCCCATTACTCTTAGTAATGAATACTAAAAGTGTTGGAGGTATACTCTTTAATAAATATGGTCACTTAAATGATGGGTATTTTGATATCGTGATTGTGAAAAATGGGATAAATAGAGGGCTAGCAAATATTGCTAGACTGATGATATTTGGAATTAGAAAGAAAAGTTTGCATAAACATTTCATATTTATTAAAGCCTCAGATTTTGTGGTAACTGTTAATGACGATATAACTTGGTGCATTGATGGCGAGGCAGGACCTAAAGGTCAAGTTCATATTAAAAATTTGCATCACCATGTACAGTTTTTTGTGCCGAAAATTAAATAAGTATTGTTTATTTCCATTATTAGTGATAAAATATAATGTGTTTATGGAGGTTATTATGGATAGAGCTAAAGCCCTAGAACTATGGTTAGATGAGATAGGTGATGTTACTTATGCATATGACTTTAGTGGCAAGAAGATCAAGATGGATGACTATCTAGTAAATAATGAAGTTGGTTGGGTTGTTGGGTATGTTAAACCTTTGGAACTTGGCGGCAAAAAAGAAAAAGGCAATATTATGATTATGCATCATAGAACAATGGATGAAAAAGGACAAAATTTTCCTGAGTTTTATATTGGGCATATACATTATCAATGTGTTCATGATAAAAAACTTGATTATTATTATATTGAACAAGTATTTGATGATGAAGATGATTAATAAAATTGAGTTATACTTCTAACTCAATTTTTATAA
>JBAYTC010000020.1:0-20795 GCA_041675825.1 Bacilli bacterium
AAATTAGGTAATACTGAGGTAAGAAGAATAGCATCTCAAATCTTTTCTGAAGGATTAGATACTTTCTTACAAGAAAATCCAACAGATGCAAAGAATATTATTGAAAAAGCTTTACTTGCAAGCCGCGCTAGACTTGCTGCTAAGAAAGCTAGAGAAGCAACAAGAAGAAAGAATCCTCTTGAGTCATTGGGTTTTGCATCTAAATTGGCTGATTGTCGCACAAAGGACCCATCACGTGGTGAAATATACATAGTCGAGGGTGATTCTGCTGGTGGAAGCGCCAAACAAGGCAGAAACAGTGAGTTTCAAGCAATCTTGCCTTTAAGAGGTAAGGTGTTAAATGTTGAAAAGGCAAGATTAGATCGTGCTTTAAGTAATAAAGAAATAATTTCAATGATTCAAGCTTTTGGAACCGGTGTTGGAGAAGAATTTAATATAGATAACGCAAGATATCACAAAATTGTAATAATGACCGATGCTGATGTCGATGGTGCACATATTAGAACTCTTCTTTTAACTTTCTTTTATAGATTTATGAAACCTTTAGTGGAAAAAGGATATATTTATATAGCACAACCACCATTATTTAAGGTTTCTCAAAACAAAAGAGTTGAATATGCATATACAGATGAAGAGTTACAGAAGATTTTAGAGACATTTCCTAAAACAAGTAGACCAGTCCTTCAAAGATATAAAGGTTTAGGTGAAATGAACCCTCTACAACTTTGGGAAACAACAATGGATCCTACAAGAAGAACTCTTCTTCAAGTTACTTTAGATGATGCGATTGAAGCCGATACAGTGTTTAGTATGCTTATGGGTGATGATGTTGAACCTCGTCGAGAGTTTATTGAAGAAAATGCTGTTTATGTTGAAAATCTAGATATATAGGTGGTGTAAGTTTTGATAGATAATAAAGATGATATAGAAATAGTTGATGAAACAACTTCAACAGAAGTAGAAACGATAAACCATAGCGGAATTATAAAAGAAATTGACTTAACTAAAGAAATGAAGACATCGTTTTTAAGTTATGCTATGAGTGTTATCGTATCTCGTGCATTACCTGATGTTCGTGATGGAATGAAACCAGTACATAGACGTATTATGTATGGAATGAATGAACTTGGTGTCTATTCTGATAAAGCATATAAAAAGTCAGCAAGAATCGTCGGAGAAGTAATGGGTAAATTTCACCCTCATGGTGATAGTGCAATTTATGATTCGATGGTTAGAATGGCTCAAGATTTTAGTTATAGATATCCTTTAGTTGATGGACATGGAAATTTTGGATCTATTGATGGTGATGGAGCAGCAGCAATGCGTTACACCGAAGCCAGAATGAGTAAAATTGCTATGGAGTTACTTAAGGATTTAGGGAAAAACACTGTTGATTTTGGTGATAACTATGATGCTAGCGAACGCGAACCCCTAGTATTGCCTTGTAAATTTCCCAATATACTTGTAAATGGTGCAACTGGTATTGCTGTTGGAATGGCTACTAATATTCCACCACACAATATGAATGAAGTAATTAATGGATTACTTGCTTTAATTAAGAACCCAGATATCTCAATTGAAAAGATCATGAGTTTTATTAAAGGTCCAGATTTCCCGACAGGTGGGTTAGTAATGGGTCTTTCTCAGTTAAGAAAAGCCTATTTAACTGGAAATGGAGCAATAACTGTTAGGGCCAAGTATGATATAGTTGATATAGAAAAGGGAAAACAAGCAATAATTATTACTGAAATCCCTTATCAAGTAAATAAATCAAGATTAATTGAACGAATTGCTGATACTGTAAAGAATAAAATCATTGAAGGAATAACAGATCTTCGTGATGAATCAAATCGCGAAGGTATTAGAATAGTTATTGAATTAAAACGTGATTCTAATTCAAGTGTTATTATCAATAATTTATTTAAGCACACACAAATGCAGACAACTTTTGGTATAAACACATTAGCTCTAGTTAAAGGGGTACCAAGAGTATTAAATATCAAAGAGGTTTTAGAGTATTATCTTGAACATCAAGTAGAAGTTATTACTAGAAGAACTCAATATGATTTAGATAAGGCTGAGGCACGTGCACATATTCTAGAAGGACTATTAATTGCTTTAAGTAATATTGATGCAGTAATTCAGTTAATTAAAAAATCACAAACAACAGAAGAAGCGGTTGAGGGATTAAGAAAAGCATTTTCTTTAACAGAGATACAAGCAAAAGCAATTCTTGATATGAAATTGCAACGTTTAACTGGACTTGAAATTGATAAAATTAAAGAAGAAATGGCAACTCTTAGGAAATTTATTGCTGAGTGTAAAGAAATACTTAAGAGCCATGATAAAAAACTTCAAATTATTATTTCAGAACTTGAAGAAATTAAGACTAAGTTTGGTGATGAACGTAAAACTGAAATAAGTCTAAGTGAAGAGTTAGATATTGAAGATGAGGATTTAATTCCTGTTGAAGATGTAATTATAACAATTACCTCAAAAGGATATGTTAAGAGAATGACTGTTGATACTTATCGTGCTCAAAACCGAGGCGGTAAGGGAATTACAGGAGCTAAGGTTAATGATGATGACTATGTATCAAGAATGCTTTATGCTTCAAGTCATGATACTATATTATTCTTCAGCAATTTAGGTAAGGTTTATAGTCTTAGAGCATTCCAAATCCCGTATTCTTCAAGAATATCAAAAGGATTACCGATTGTAAACTTATTAAATTTTGAAGAAAACGAAAAATTATCAGCTGTTTTAGGTGTTGAAAGAAATATGGAAAAAGATGGTTTCTTTATTTTTGCTACAAAAGGTGGTATAATTAAGAAAACAGAAATTTCTGCTTTCCAAAACATTAGAACTAATGGAATTAAAGCTATTATACTTAATGATGGAGATGAGTTATTTGATGTTGGAATAACAGACGGAGAGAAAGATATTATTCTTGGGGCATCTAATGGGAAATCTATTAGATTTAGTGAGAGTGATATAAGACCAATGGGTCGTATTTCTGCTGGGGTTCGTGGTATTAAAGTGGCTGATCCTGATATTGTTGTTGGTATGGCAATAATCAGCACAGATGGTGATGAGATTGTTATTGTAACTGAAAAAGGTTATGGTAAGAGAACAAATGTTGAAGATTTTAGAGTTCAAGTTCGTGGTGGTAAAGGTGTAAAAGCTATAAACATGACAGATAAGAACGGTAGGCTTGTTTCATTATCCACTGTTAGAGGTGATGAGGATTTAATTGTTATCACCGATAAAGGTATGGTTATTAGAACACATTTAGATCAAATATTAACTATTGGTAGAGATACTCAAGGAGTTAGATTAATTAATTTAAATGATGGTCATTTAGTGGCTAATATAGCAATTGTTCCAAGAAGTGAAGATGAAGATTTAGAAGAGTTAGATATGATTAAGGAAGAATTCGAGTTAGATTTAGACTATGAGTTCTTAGATGAAATAGAAGAGTAAGACCCTTGATTAGAATTAGTAATAAACAGAGACATTTAAAGAGAATTAGTGGTTGGTGAGAACTAATATGTCCGTTTATGAATCTCTCTATGAGGTAAAGCTGAAAACAGCTTTCGGATTCAAACCGTTATTTGAAAAGCGAAGCTAAATAGCTTAACTAGGGTGGTACCGCGGATTATAATTCGTCCCTTTCATTAGGGGCGATTTTTGCATACTTACAGATAATTAGGAGGAATATTATGATTGATATTAAATTAATTAGAGAAAATGTTGAAGAAGTTATTGAAAAGTTAAACATGAGGGGTAAAGACTTTAGTTACTTAAGAGAAATATCTACTTTAGATGAAGACAGAAGAAAAAAACTTGTTCAAGTAGAAGAACTTAAAAATATTCGTAATGAAAAGAGCAAATTAATTGGGCAATTAAAACGAGAAAAAAAGGATGCTTCTGAGGTATTAAATAGTGTTAGTAATATCGGAACAGATATTAGTACATTAGACAAGGAAGTAAAAGAAATTGAAGATAAAATAAATAACTTGTTGATGAATACACCAAATTTATTGCATGAAAGTGTTCCTTTTGGCAAAGATGAAACAGAAAATGTTGAGATTAAAAAGCATTTAAAGCCAAGAACATTTGATTTTAAACCATTACCACATTTTGAAATAGGTGAGAAATTAGATATATTAGATTTTGAAAGAGCAGCTAAAATTACAGGTAGTAGGTTTGTTGTATATAAAGGTCTTGGAGCTAGACTTGAAAGAGCACTGATTGCTTTTATGATGGATTTGCATTCAACAAAAGGTTATACAGAGATAATTCCACCTTATATTGTAAATCGTGCCAGTATGACAGCAACAGGTCAACTGCCTAAATTTGAAGAAGATGCATTTAAATTAGTTAATGGTAATGGTGATTGGTTTTTAAATCCAACAGCTGAAGTTCCAACTATTAATATGTATCGTGATGAGATTATTGATATTGATTTGTTACCACTTAAATTTTGTAGTTATACAATGGCTTTTAGAAGCGAAGCAGGCAGTGCTGGAAGAGACACTAGGGGTTTAATTAGAACTCATCAATTTAATAAAGTAGAACTTATTAAATTTGCTAGTAGTGATACTTCATATGATGAGTTAGAAAAAATGTTAGAAGATTCTGAGACTGTTCTTAAATTACTAAAGATTCCTTATCGTGTAATATCATTATGCAGTGGAGATATGGGTTTTGGTATGGCCAAAACTTATGATATTGAGGTTTGGATTCCAAGCCAAAATACTTATAGAGAAATCGGAAGTATTTCAAATGCCGAAGATTATCAAGCAAGACGTGGAAATATTAGGACTAGAAAAACTAAAGAGTCTAAACTCGAATATGTTCATACATTAAATGGTTCAGGACTTGCAGTCGGAAGAACATTAGTAGCAATATTAGAGAATTATCAAAACGAAGATGGTACAATAACAGTACCTGATGTATTAGTACCATATATGGGCTTAAAAGTTATTAAATAGGAGGAAAAATGGAAATTTTAAGAAATAATGAGTCAAATAACAATCCAATTGTGTTCGGGGTTTTTGAGGAAGAAACAACAGTATGTGTTGATGATAAACTAAATAAAAATATTGAAGTTTTATTAAAAGATAAATTAATAAAACTTGGAGTAGGAGAAGTTAATAAAGTATATACTTTTGGCATTATTGAGGCTAAGGAAGTATATGTTATTGGACTAGGAAAGAAAGAAGATTATAATATAGTTAATTTAGCTAAAGCCGCAAAAAGTGTAACAAGAAAACTAGGTGATAAAATCACAGTATTGCTGGACACATTTGTTAGAAATTTAGATGAAAAAGAAGCTGTTAAAACATTTATATTAACAATGAATGATTATGACTATAAATTTGAAGAGTGTAAGAGTAAAAAAGATGAAACAATTTTTGATGTTCAAATTGCTTCATCTAAGGATTATTCATCATTCATTGAAGAATTATTCATTTTAGCCTCAGCCATAAATAATACAAGAGATTTGGTTAATAAACCTTATAATTATTTAAATGCAAGTGATTTAGCTAGTTATGCAAATAATTTGGTAAAGGAATTAGATAATCCTAATGTTTCTATAAAAATACTAAATAAAGAAGAAATTAAAAAACTAAAGATGAATGCATTTTTAGGTGTTAATCAAGGGTCAACTGATGAACCTAAATTAATTCACTTAAAGTATCAAGGCAAGGATGATTTTAGCGATCCAATTGCTTTAATTGGTAAAGGTGTTATGTTTGATACTGGTGGATATAGCCTTAAGCAAACAATGAATAACATGAAAGATGATATGGGTGGATCTGCTACTGTTTTAGGTGTTTTTGAAGCTGCAGTTAAGAATAATTTAAAAGTGAATCTTCAAGTAGTTATAGCGGCAACAGATAATAGAGTCAGCGGGCATGCATATTTACCAGATGATGTATTAACTGCAATGAATGGAAAGACTATAGAAATTGTTTCAACAGATGCAGAAGGAAGATTAACTCTTGCAGATGCTTTAACATATGCTCAAAAAGAAGGAAGTAAGAGATTAATTGATCTTGCTACATTAACAGGTGCTGTAGTTGTTGCTCTTGGAGATTATACAACCGGTATTTTTGGTAATGATAAGGATATGATTAATGATATTATTCAAAATAGTAGTAATGAGTTAGAACATGTGTGGGAACTTCCAATTACTGAGCACATTCGTACAAAAGTTCGCGGTTCTAAGGTTGCAGATCTAACTAATTCTACTGGAAGAGCTATGGGAGCTAGTGGAGCGGCTGCTTTCTTAGAAGAATTTGTTGAAGATGGTAGTAAATGGGTGCATTTAGATATTGCAGGTACAGCTTTTAGAACTACACCAAGCTATGGTGAATATTATGGCGCAAGTGGTGTAATGGTTAAAACACTTTATCAGTATTTAAAAAATTTAAAGTAAAAAACGAAAGGAGCAATTATAATGATGTTTAACTTATATTTTTTGTTTAAGCCCTGGATTATAGTTTATGCACTATTAGGATTTATTGGCTTTTTATTCTTCATTTCATTAATAAGAGCTCTATTTCTAAAATATAAAAAAGCAAGAACTGTAAATTTAAATGGTGCGGACAAAGAACTTACTAATTTATATGGGGATAAACTGTTTGAAATGATTTCAATTCAGACATCAAGTTATGAAGATAATGAAGTTTATCATATTTTTAGAGAAAAAATAAAACAGTTGTTCCCACTAGTTCACTTAAAATTTAAAAAGGAAAAAGCCGGTTCAAATATTATATTTACATATCGTGGAAATAATTTGACCAATAATGTCTTAGTTGTTACACATATTGATTCATCAACAATTGAAAAGAAACTTAAAATTACTGATGAAAAATTATATGGTTCTGGAACTTTTGATTCTAAATCACTATTTTTTGTTGTTATGCAAGCAGTTGAAGAATATCTACAGTTTTATAAACAATTTGAGTTTAATTTAACCATTGTAATGACTGTCGATGATGAGTCAACTAATGCAGGTAATGAAAAAATAGTTGATATGTTTTTAAGACAAGGAAAATTTTTCAATTTGGTTATTGAAGAAGGTATAGGAATAATCGACCCTACCTTCTTACAAATGAAGAGTAATTATGCATTATTAGGAATTGGTGTTACTGGTGAGGCTAAAATCAGATATCAAATTAGTAAAAACCGAGGTGCTAAAGATTTAGAAGATTTTGTTAGAAACGTTAAAATTGATCGAATATTTAAATCAGAAATTGATAAAAACTCGAAAAGAATTTTGTATGAGTTTTCTAAAGATATGCCTTTTTTGAAGAGGTTAATGTTTTCTAATATTTGGTTGTATCGTAGTATAGTAAAGAGATATATCAACAATAATGACGCGTTTAGATTAGCTAGATTAATGAGAACATATATTGAATATGGTGCAATTCAAGAAACAGAATCGATTTATTATGTTGATTTTATATATAAGATGGCAAGTCATGATACAACTGCAGAAATAATTGACTTAATTGATCCATACGTTTATAAATATAATATTGCTTTTGAAATTCTAGATAGTAAAGAGCCTTCAAAGGTCACTTCAATTAAACATGCGGGATATAAAATTGTTGAAAAGACAATAAAAGAGACATACGACAATGTATATATTTCACCTTATATTATAACGAAAATTTCTGATCAAAGAAATTTAGCAAGAGTTAGTGATTGTGTAATAAGATATTCTCCGTTATACTATACTAATGAAATGTTAAATGATGCTGCAAAAGGAAATGAACAAATAATGAAGAAAAGTTTATATTATGGAGTAAAATTCTATAAAAACTTATTTACTGAATGTGATAACAAGGTAAGATCCTTAAAAAACAAATAGTTTAATAAAAAAATCCCTTAAATCTAATAATAGATTTAAGGGTGTTTTTTAATTTTTGATTTTATTCATCATGTCTTCAAATTCTGCTTTGGTCAATGGGTTAGGTCTAAAGTTTATTTCAAAGTCATCATGATCATATCTTGGAATTATATGAATATGATAATGAAAGACGGTTTGACCAGCTCTTTTTCCAAAATTACTTATAACATTAAAATCTTCTAAATTAAGTTTACTCTTAAGAATATTAGTGACTGTTTTTACAACCGGTAGAATTTTAGAATTCGTTTCACTATCTGCTTCTAGCAAATCACTAAAATGCTTTTTTGGGATTACTAAAGTATGACCCAAAGTAGCTTGGGAGATATCAAAGAAAGCTAAGAAATCTTCATCTTCATATAATTTATAAGCTGGGATTTCATTATTTACAATTTTACAAAACACACACATAATTCTCACCTCTATAATATTATATAAAAAAAATATTTAAAACACAAGAAATATATACTTATTGTTTTCAACATACAATTGATATTTGGCTAAAGATATGGTATAATTTCTAAAAAAGAAGGTATAAATAATGAAAGATACAAAGAGAATTGTTTTGCTGGGAATTTTAACATCGCTAGCTATAGCTTTAAGTTTAATAGATAAATCAATAACGCCTCTTGCTTTTCCATTTATGCCAACAGCAAAGATTGGGATAGCTAATATAATTGTTGTAATAGCATTGTATAAATTTAATTTTAATGAAGTTTTGACTTTGGTGTTAATTAAAACAGTTATTGCCAACTTTTTATTTGGTGGAATAACATCATTTATTATTGGCGGGTCTGCTTCTATAACTAGCTTTTTTGCAATGTATGGCTTATTTTTAATAGTAAAAAAGTATACCTCTGCAATAGGCATTAGTGTTGTTGGTGGATTTGTTCATATAATGATACAACTTTTGGTTTCTAGATATTATTATGGTATTGGTGATGTTGTTATGTTTTATGGAGTAATGCTAGTATTCATTTCTCTAATAAGCAGCATCATAATCGGTTTTATTGCAAATCGGATGATTTTGTATTTAGAGGATAAGTGATTTATAAATAAGCCTTTAAGGCTTTTTTTATTATCTTTATAAAAACAGTATAAATAAAACTTAAAATATGATACAATTAGTTATGATATAAGACTGTTTGGAGGTTAATATGAATTTTGAATTTATCCATTGTGGGGATTTACATCTAGGATGTTATCCTAACCATATAGATCAAAGATTTGATGATTTTTTTGATGCTTTTCAAAGATTAATTGATTATGCAATAACTAATCAAATACATTTAGTTTTAATATGTGGAGATCTTTTTCATTTAAAGAATATAAACTCTAAGACCTTACAAAGAACTATTGATTTGTTAGAAATCGCAAAAGAGAATACAATTGAAGTAGTTGCAATTGAAGGTAATCATGATCGTGCTTTTTATATAGATGAAGAAAGTTGGCTATATTTTTTAAATAACCAAGGTTATTTAAAATTACTTAACTCTAGAATTGATAATGGAAAAATAGTGTTTGAAAACTATGTAGATGGCTCTGGAAATACGATTGAAACCGATAGTTATAAGATAATCGGGTTGGGGTATTTAGGAGGATCGACAGATAAGTATATATCCGATATGAAGAAAACATTAATTAAAAGTGATAAATTTACGATAATAATGATGCATGCTGCAGTAAATAGACTTACAGATCAAATGATGGGTGATGTAAAAAAAGAAGTGATAGATAACGCTATTAAATCAAAAGTTGATTATATAGCACTTGGACATATTCACAATCGTTATGAATATGATGATTACATTTATAATCCGGGTTCATTAGAAAACATCAGATTAAAAGATGGTATCAATTCTAATGGCAAAGGTTTTTATCATGTTAAAGTTAATGATGGAAAAAAAGAGGTTACATTTATTAATAGTAATCCTCGTGTTATTCATTTTGAAAGTGTAAATGTTGAAGGAATGGAATCACCATTATCGGTTACTGAACATATAATGAATAAGGAATATGTTTATAAGAAAGGTGAAATGTTAGATTTGAGATTATATGGAAAGTCTAAATTTAACCCTTATTTAATTAGTAATAGTATTTTAGATAACATAGTTTCTAAGTATGAATTATTGTATGGTGAGTTTACTAATCATATTAATGTTCAAACTAATAATCAAAGTATTGATGATACTATGGATGTAAATGATATTATTAAATCGTATATAAACACAGACATAAAGAATAATTATCCTGATGTTAAAGACAGCGAAGTAATATCAGAACAAATGTTAAGCATAGCAAACGATATATTGGAAGACGATGTTGAAAATTTGGTTGATAAAATTATTAAAATGGGTGTTAAAATATGATTCTTAATAAATTAATATTAAATAACATAAAATCATATAAGTATGAAGAAATCAATTTTAATTCGGGTATTAATTGTGTTCTTGGATTAAATGGTAGTGGTAAAACAACTATTATTGAAAGCATAGGATTAGCTTTATTTAATTTTAAAAAGGCTAGTAGTTTTAATTCGCTGTTAAGATATAATGAATCTAAGGGAAGTATAGAACTTTATTTTACTGCTAATGATTCAAGAGAGTATAAGATTGTTCGCCAAATAAGAAAAAATAATAGTCCAGTTAAAATTATAGATTGTGAGAATGATACAGAATTATACAACACTGTTGAAGATGTGTATAAATTTGTTCAAAAGATTTTAAATATAAGTAAAGCTAGAGAATTTTCAAAACTGTTTGAACAAGTGATTGCTGTACCGCAAGGGCAGTATGTCAATGCTTTCTTAGAAACACCAGCCAAAAGAAAAGAAAATTTTGATCGATTATTCGGCTTGCATATATATAAAAATATTGCTGATAGAATAAAAATAATTAATGATAGTATTAAGAATGAGAAAATAGTCCAAATCAATGAGGAATTAAAACTTATTGAGGGAAAAACAATTAATTACTCAAGATCAAAAAAGCAATTGAATGAGTTACATAATGAATTGAAGGAACTGGAAACTAAAGTAGCAACGCTTGAAGAAGAAAAGAGAGTTGTTTTTGAAAAAAAGACCATGCTTGAAAATATCAAAAAAAATATTGATAGTTTAATTCAAGATAACAAGATTAAAGAAGCAAACCTTAAAAACTATCAAGCAGAGAAAAACCGATTAGATGATGATTGTTCTTCAGCAAGAAAAGCTGCTAAAATTGTTTCTGATAATTTAAGTGCATTCTTAAAGTATCAAGAAAACTTAGATAGGATAAGGGTATTAGAAAAGACGAATAGCGAAAATGAAAAGAATAGCAAGATATTAAATCAGGTACAAACAGATATTAAGTTGAATGAAAAAGATATAGAAAACAAAAAAATTGATTTGTCGAATAAAAATAAAACTTTAGAGGAAAAATCATCAAAATATGAGGAACAGTTAAAAACACTATATTTAAATAAAACTGCTTTTGATGAAGACAATCAACACTATATAAATCAGGAGAAGGAATATACAAAAAATGTTGTGGAATTAGATGAAAAGATTAGTCAAACAACAGATCAATTGATGAGTTTTAATTTAACTTATGCAAAAATAGAAGAAACAAATTATATTAACGATAATTTAATAACTGATTTAAAGGCAAAAAGCAATGAAATAGAACTTAAAATATCATCATTTAATAAAACTCAAGAAAAAATTAATGAACTCACGAATACACTTAATATATTAAGAAGTAAGCGTGAAAATAACTTTAATAATGCTAAACTAACAGAAGGTGGAATTTGTCCATTTTTGAATGAACAATGTAAAAACATTAATGGTGAGAACTTAAGTAGTTACTTTCTAAAGCTAATGGAAGAAAATGATGAGGAAATAAATCAAGTAGTTTTAGAAATCAATAAATTAAATAACGAAATTAGTGATAAACGATTTGTCGAAGATGAAAAATCAGCTTTAGAAAATAGACTATCTACACTAAATAATGATTTAAGCAGAAGAGAAAAAATCATAAATGATTTTACATCTTTGTTTAAAGAATTGATTTCTCCTGAAATTACATTTAATGAAAATCTTTCTACATTAATTAGTGATAAGAGCAAGGAACTTGAAGATTTAAAGATTCAAAAAAATGAGCTTGATAATGTAAAAAACAATCTGATTAATAAACAAAATAAATTATCCACTAATGAATTTAGAGTAAAGCAATTAGAAATCGAAATTTTAAATATCGAAAAAGATATTAAAGGTATTAAAAATGACATTAATACCATTGAGTTTGATATAAAACAATTGATGAAAACTAAGAGTGATTTGGTGAGGGCTGAAACGGAACTTAAGATTAAACTTAAAGATAGTGACCAAAATGTTGAAACTCTAAACAAATGTAAAGAAGAAAACATTTATTTACAAGAAGCTAAAGATTTATATAATATTAATATTGATAAATCTAAAGAATTACAAAAAATTATGTCTTTAATTGAAAATAATAATCTGATTATTGTAAATTTAGAGAATAACATAAAAGAGAACAATGATAAATTAGCTTTACTAAATGATCAGTTTTCAGATAAAGAACTTGATGAATTAAACAAAAGATACAATTTTGTTATTATAGAACTTTCTAAGACTACAGCTAAACTTGAAGAAAAAAAGGCGGCATATGTAATTTTAGAAGAAGACGTAAACAATATGGAAGTTGCACTAAAGCAAAAAGAGGTATTGTTAGTTGAGTTGAATAGTTTAAAAAGAACTGTTGATTTTTTAGTATATATGCGAGAACTATATTCTAAATTGCCACAGGAATTATCATATAGATATCGTGAATACGTGTCCTATATGGCAACAAATTCATATCGAAAGATTTCTAAAGAGTCTGTATATATAGAAATCAGTGATGATTATGAATTAAGATTAGTAGATGATTATAATGATAAGAACATTAAGACAATTGACCAATTAAGTGGTGGAGAGCAAATGAGTATTGCTCTAGCTGTAAGATTTTCGATGATGAAACAATTATCTGGATTAGATATTTATTTTCTAGATGAACCGACCATCAATTTGGATTACCAAAGAAGGAATAATATTTCTGATGTGGTAAGCGATATATCGAAAGAACTAAGTCAACTATTTATTATTAGTCATGATGATACTTTTGATGATATCACAGAGAGAATAATAAAGGTTGTAAAGGAAAGTAATGTTAGTAGGGTTGAGTAATATTGTTTTACTTTTAAGGTTTTTTTTGCTATAATTTAATGTTGGGAGATTGTATTATGTTTAAAGAAATTATTAAAAAAATTGAAGAATTCAAAACAATTATTATTCACCGTCACTATCGCCCAGATGGTGATGCTTTGGGTAGTCAAATTGGATTAAAAGAAATACTAAAAGAAAATTTTAAAGATAAGAAAGTCTTTGCTGTTGGAGATATAAATTATAATTTAGATTTTGTAGGGCAAATGGATGATGTTAGCGATGCTGAGTATAAAGACGCATTAGTTATTGCTTTAGATTCAAGCACTGAAAATATGATAAACGATCAAAGATATAAAACCGGAAAGTTTATGATAAAAATTGACCATCACCTTTCGGGAAAAGACTATGCAGATTTAAATTATGTAGACACTAGTGAGATTAGCTGTGCAAGCTTAATTGCCAGAGATTTTTATAATTTTGGATACAAAATAAATAAAGAAGCAGCAAAAGCTTTGTTTATCGGTATTGTAACTGATAGTGGAAGATTTTTGTATACTGGTGTAAATGAAAATACCTTATATATTTCATCTAAGTTAGTAAGCGAGGGCATTGATATTCAAGAAATATATTCTAAGTTGTATGTTCAAGACTACGAACTTTTAAAGGTGAAAGCTAGGTTGACTCTTTCAATGAATAAAACTGATGTTGGAGTTGCATATATATATACATCATACGAACAAGTTAAACAATATAATGTAGATATATTTACTATATCAAGAGGTTTTGTTAGTGTCATGAGTGGCATTAAGAACGTTGATATTTGGGTTAATTTTACAGAAGATGAGGATGGGTCAGTTTACACGGAGATTCGTTCGACTAGATTTAATGTAAGCGAAGTTGCAGTTAAATATGGTGGCGGTGGACATAAGTTGGCTTGTGGCGCTACTCTAAATAATAAAGATGCTATTAAACTAGTTTTAGATGATTTAGATAATCTAATTTTGGAGGATAAAAATGGACGTTAAAAAAACAGTCACAAAAATTAAGGAAAAGATTGAGAAAACTGCTGCTTATGCTGAATTAAATGATGCAGCTAAAAATGTTTCTAATATTGCTAATAAGATTAAAGAAGATGGATTAAAAGATGTTGTTATGGAATATTTACATGAAGACAGTATAAAAAAAGATCCTCACTTCGCAAAAAAACAAGCGATATTTGATAAAATTAAGGAAGCTAGCACAATTATTATACATCGTCATGTTCATCCTGATGGTGATGCACTTGGAAGTAGTTATGGTTTAAGAGAAATACTAAGGATGTCATTTCCGGAAAAAGCTATCTATAGTGTTGGTGAAGACACAGTAAATTATCTTCAGTTTATGGGATCCGATGATAAAGTGACTGAAGCTGATTATATTGATTCATTAGTAATTGTTGTTGACACAGCAAACTCTAAAAGAATTAGCGGAGAATCCTATAACAAAGGTAAAGAATTAGTTAAGATTGACCATCATATTAATGTTGAAGATTATGGTGATATTAATTATGTTCGCGAGGAAATGCCTTCGACTGCTTCAATAATTACTGACTTTTTTAATACATTTAAAAAGGAATTAAAGATAAGTCAAGAAGGTGCCATGTATTTATATTTAGGAACAGTAACTGATACAGGTAGATTTAGATATAGTTCTGTTAATGGAGATACTTTACGTTTGGCGGGAACTTTATTAGATTACAATTTCGATACTGAAAGAATGTATGCTAATTTAAATTTAAAAGATCGAAATTCAATGAAACTTACGGGTTATGTGTTAAATAATTTCAAAACAACAAAGAATGGAGTTAGTTATATATACATATCTAAAAAAGTTCAAAAGAAATTTAAGGTTTCAACAGAAGAAGCTACAGCACAAGTGAATGTTATGGACAGTGTTAAGGGATCTTTAATTTGGATATTATTCGTTGAGTTTGACGGTATTATTAGAGCAAGGCTTCGCTCAAGATTTATTGGAGTTAATGAAATTGCCAGAGAATTTAATGGCGGTGGTCATATGCAAGCAAGTGGAGCAAGCGCTAAAAACAAACGAGAAATGATGAAAATGGTTAAACTCGCAGACAAAGAGTTGAAAAAATTTAAAGAAGAAAATGAGGATGTTATTTAATGCGTTTTTTGATTACAAATGATGATGGCGTTAACACAGAAGGATTGAAGCTTTTAGCAAGAAAAGCTAATAAATATGGAGATGTTATAGTGGTTGCTCCGTTTAGAGAACAGTCAGCTAAGAGTCATGCAATATCAATTAGAAAAGGATTAGAGTTCTACGAACTAGATGATGTTGTTGAAGGGGTAAAAACTTATGCTGTAAATGGAACTCCTGCTGATTGTGTAAGGGTTGCAAGATACTATCTTAAGGATAATTTTGATGTTGTTTTATCAGGCATAAATAATGGTTATAATTTAGGAGAAGATATACTTTACTCAGGAACAGTAGGTGCTGCTACTGAAGGAGTACAGGCTAATGCTAAGGCTATAGCTTTTAGTTCTAAATACAATAGTCTAGACTTTGCTGATGAATGGTTTGATAAAGTTTTTACTTTTATATTTGATAATGGTTTATTAGATAGAGTTAATCTAATTAATGTGAACTTTCCTTTGAATCCTAGAGGAATTAAAATTGCAAAACAAGGTAGTACTAATTTTGAGACGCATTTCCCTTATGAAAATGATTTGATTTGGCAAAAGGGAAAGCCAAATTTTGATTTAGATAAAGATCCGGATACTGATGTTTATAATATAAATAACTCATATATTACAGTTACGCCTTTACTAATTAATAGAACAGATTTTGAGGCTTTTGAGGAATTTAAGATTTTAGTTAAATAAGCATTTAAAATTTCTTGATAAATGAAACTTTTTGAGATAGAATATATATGTGGTGGAGGATTGTATGAGTATAAATAATAATGAGTCTCTATTAGAGATTGCAGTTAGGTTAATGAAATCAAAGAAGAAACCTAAATCATTAAAAGAATTAACTAACGAAGTTTTTCGTGAAAAAGGAATAGTTGAAGATTCTTTGATAGATGAAAAAAAAGCACAATTCCAAGTTGATTTTATGGTTAGTGGATATTTTGTTTGTTGTGGAGAGAATCGAAAAGGTCACAAATTATGGGATCTTAAATCTCGTCAACCTTCTTCATTAATAGATAAAGATGGTAATTTGCTTGAAGATTTATATGCTGATGATGAAGATGTTATTAAGAATGAATTGAAAGACGAAGATGATTTATTTGACGAAGAAGGTCATTTAATTGATGATGAAGATGAAGACAATGAAGAGCATGACGATATTGAAGAGGAATTAAGTTTGGTTAGTGATTCAACAGAAGATACAGTTACTGAAGAGGTTGTTTCATCTTTACTTCACGATGATGAAGATGAAGATAACGATGAAGTCGATGATATCGAAGAGGAGTTAAAGAAATAAGCACATGCTTATTTTTTTATAGAAGAAATCATGATTATAGATTTTAAAAAAATTGATGAAAAAATAATTAATCAAATGCGTGGTGGAGATAATTTTGCTCGCATTAATAGATTTGATGATGAAAATAAGATGATTGCTAGGATTACATTAGAACCTAAATCATCTATTGGTTATCATTCACATTTGGATGATGAGGAAATTATATATATTATTGAGGGTAATGGATTATGTTTGGATGGAGATGCTAGCTTTGATATTTATGAAGGTCTAGTAAACTATATTCCTCGCGGAAAAAGTCATAGCATAATTAATAACTCATCAAAGAATTTGATTTTACTTGCGATAATAATTAAATAAAAAATATTAAATTTATTCTTGATAAATTTCAAATCAGTGATATAATAATAAAGAGCCCATAAAGTTCTCTTGGAAAAGAGAACTTTTTTTATTAGGAGTTGAGAGATATGGCTAAGTTTATTTTTGTAACAGGTGGTGTTGTTTCTAGTCTTGGAAAAGGTATTAACGCATCAAGTATTGGTAGATTATTGAAAAACCGTGGTGTTAAGGTATTTATGCAAAAGTTCGATCCATATATCAACGTTGATCCAGGCAATATGAGCCCCCTTCAACATGGTGAAGTTTTTGTAACTGATGATGGAGCTGAGACTGATTTAGATCTGGGTCATTATGAAAGGTTCATTGATGAGAGATTAAGTAAACATTCCTCAGTTACTACAGGAAAGATATACTTAAAAGTAATTGAAAAAGAAAGAAATGGTGAGTATGGTGGGGGAACTGTCCAAGTAATTCCGCATATTACAAATGCTATTAAAGAAGCTGTATATGATGCAGCAAAATTTAGTGGAGCAGATGTTGTTATTACTGAAATTGGGGGAACTGTTGGTGATATTGAGTCACTTCCATTCTTAGAAGCAACAAGACAAGTTAGACGTGAGGTTGGGGTTAATAACGCTATATTTATTCATAATACTTTAGTGCCATATTTAGAGAGTTCTAAAGAGATTAAAACAAAGCCAACTCAACATAGTGTAAAAGAGTTGCGATCTTTAGGGATAAATCCTGATGTTATAATATTAAGAAGCGAAAAAGCTATTAGCGATGCTGATAAGGCTAAGATTGCTTTATTCTGTGATGTTGATATTGAAGCTGTAATTGAAGCTAGAGATGTCAAGAACTTATATGAAATCCCTATTAATCTTGCTAAACAAAAACTTGATCAGTATATTGCTAGGTTAATGAATCTCGAGGTCAATGAACTTGATCTAAAAGAATGGGAAGAAGTAATAAAAAAAGTCAAAGCATGTCGTGGTGAAGTAAATATTGCTTTAGTTGGTAAATATGTTGCTTTACGAGATGCGTATTTATCGGTTACTGAGGCATTAAAACATGCTAGTTATGAGGCTGGAGTAAATTTAAAGATTAATTATGTTGATGCTTCAAGTCTAACTGATGAAAATGTTGAAGAGACTTTGAAAGGGCATGATGGTATATTAGTTCCAGGTGGTTTTGGCGAGAGAGCTGTCCACGGAAAAATGAGAGCCATTAGATATGCAAGAGAAAATAAAATTCCTTATTTTGGTATTTGCTTGGGTATGCAACTATCAGTTATTGAATTTGCAAGGAATGTCTTAAAATATCCTAAAGCGACTTCAAGAGAGTTTGATGATGAGGCTTCTATGCCTGTTATTGATGTTAAATATAGTCAAAAACATATCGGTGGATTTATGAGATTAGGATTATTTGGTTGCGAGTTAAAAGAAGGAACAATTATTAGAGATTTATACAAAGAAGAACATATTGAAGAAAGACATCGTCATAGATTTGAATTTAATAATAGTTATGAATGCATATTTGAGGACTCGGATTTAGTCTTTAGTGGGAGAAATAAAGAGCATGATATGGTAGAAACTATTGAACTTAAGAACCATCCGTGGTTTGTTGCTGTTCAGTTTCATCCAGAGTTTTTATCAAGACCAACTAAACCTCATCCATTATTCTTAGGATTTATAAATGCTAGTAAAAAAAATATAGATTAATATATAGGTATTAAAAAAATATATTATATTTATAGGAGTGATATTGATCACTCCCTTTTTTATTATATGGTAATTAATTTATAGAGAAAATTAAACACATTAATCATATATGAAATATTAAATATAAAATATTTTGATGTATGCACTTGACAATATAAAATAGCGATAGTATAATAATATTAGCACTCAATAAGCTTAAGCGCTAATGGGAGGTTAGTATTATGGAAATGCCTATTGATTATAGTAAAGAAAAAAATATATTGGAAAAATTTGGTAGGGATATTACCGAGGAAGTAAGAAAAGGTAAAGTGGATCCAGTTATTGGTAGAGACGAAGAGATTAGAAAAATTATTCAAGTTTTAAGTAGAAAAACAAAGAATAATGTAGTTTTAATTGGGGAACCTGGTGTTGGTAAAACTGCAATTTTAGAAGGTTTAGCTGCAAGAATAGTCAGAGATGATGTGCCATTATCGCTTAAAGGAAAATCAATTTACGAACTAGATATGGGGGCTTTAGTTGCTGGAGCAAAATACAGGGGAGAATTTGAAGAAAGACTAAAAGCTGTTTTAAATAAAATTAAAGAATCAGAAGGTAAAATTATACTTTTTATAGACGAAATCCATTTAATAGTCGGAGCTGGCAAGACTGAAGGTGCAATGGATGCCGGGAATATGCTTAAACCAATGCTTGCAAGAGGAGAGATTGATTGTATTGGGGCTACAACCCTAAATGAATATAGGATGTATATTGAAAAAGATAGAGCACTTGAAAGAAGATTTCAAAAAGTTTTAGTAAGCGAGCCTACTGTTGAGGATACAATTAGTATCTTAAGAGGATTAAAAGATAAATATGAGGCCCATCATGGTGTTAAAATTACAGATAGTGCTTTAGTTAGTGCAGCTGTTTTAAGTAATAGATATATAACTGATAGATTTTTACCAGATAAAGCAATTGACTTAATTGATGAAGCATGTTCTTCAATTAGAATTGAAATTGATTCCATGCCAGTAGAATTAGATGAAGTTATGAGAAAAATCACTCAATATGAAATTGAAAGGATGGCTCTTGAAAAAGAAAAGGATACTGCTAGTAAAGAGAGACTATCTAAATTAGTTCAGGAACTAAAAGATTTGAAAAGACAAAATCAAGAACTAACCGACAGATGGAATAATGAAAAAAAAGATATTAACGATGTAAAAGACCTTAAAAAGAAATTAGATTCTTTAAAATTCGAGTTGGATTCTTCCTTAAATAAGGGTGATTATAGTAAGGCATCAGAAATTAAGTATAAATCAATTCCAGAAGTTGAGAAAAAGCTAAATGATTTAGAACAAGCAACAACTGGTAATAAATTATTATCTGAAGTTGTAACTAGTGATATTGTTGCTAAAATAATATCAAAGAATACGAATATTCCAATTAGCAAGATTATGAAGGGTGATAAAGAAAAAGTTTTAGGATTAAAAGAAGTATTAGAAAAAAGAGTAATCGGTCAAGATGATGCTATAACATTAGTCAGTGATGCAATAATTCGCCAAAGAGCGGGAATAAAAGATGAATCTAAACCTATTGGATCATTTTTGTTCTTAGGACCTACAGGTGTTGGTAAAACTGAGGTTGCAAGAAGTTTGGCGGACGCTTTATTTGATAGTGAATCACATATTATTAGAATAGATATGAGCGAGTATATGGAAAAATTTAGTGTTACTCGTTTGATTGGCGCACCACCAGGATATGTTGGATATGAAGAAGGTGGTCAATTAACTGAAAAAGTAAGAAGAAATCCATATTCAATTGTTCTTTTTGATGAAATTGAAAAAGCTCATAGTGAGGTTTTTAATATTCTTCTTCAAATACTAGATGAAGGAAGGTTAACTGATTCTCAAGGTCGTACTGTTGATTTCAAAAATACTATTATTATTATGACTAGTAATTTAGGTAGTCAAATATTAATTGAAAGTGGTAACGAATCTGCTGTTTTAGAATTATTAAAAACAACTTTTAAACCGGAGTTTTTAAATAGAATTGATGAAACTGTAATATTTAAACCTTTATCAATGGAAACACAGTTTAAGATTGTTGGAAAATTATTAAATACTCTAAAGAATCGTTTATTAAAAGA
>JBAYTC010000021.1:0-20660 GCA_041675825.1 Bacilli bacterium
ACTTTATCAGAAATTTCTTCAAAATTAGTTGATAATGTAATTGTTTATATTAAAGCAGGAACATACACAACTGATTTAACAATAGCTGCTAATGGAGTAAAATTTATTGGACCAAATGAAGGAATTAGCGCAGTTGATGGTGAAAGAGGAAATGAAGCAATTATTAAAGCTAAATTAACAATTAGTGGTGTTGATGGATTTACTCTTGATGGCGTTAGTTTACAGGATAAAGGTCAATTATACGCAACTACTCCTGTTAAAAACGTAGTTGTTGATAATGTGTATGGATATGATCATAACGTTAATGCTGCCGAAGGTGTTATTTACTTTGGATTGTCATCTCCAACTGATGTTAATGAAAACATTACTGTGACTAACACTACACTTAATGATAGCAGAAAGTATGGCTATCGTGGTGTTAGAGTAAACAATGTTAAAAACATAACAATTACAGATAACTATTTCTGGGGATTCTATGATACTATACGTTTAGAAGGAAATGGAAACATAGCAGCCGGTCTAGGTGTTAGTGGATTCCTAGTAATCGAAGATAATGAATTTGAAATGAATATACAATATCCAATTATGGTTACTAATTGGCGAGCTGAGAGTGTTGAGATTAATAACAACTACTTCGCAGTTGATCCTGATGGAGCTGGAACTTATGGTTTTGTATATTTAAATGGCTATGCTCCTCAAGTTGGACTTAAGAGTGTAGTAAATATTAAAAATAACTTTATGCCTTATAATACAGAATGGCATGAAATAAGAGTTAACTCAGGTGGTGCTACAGCATCTCAACTTGAATTTAATGTTAATTACAATGTATTTAATGAAATCCCTGCTAAAGACGGTGCTACATCTCTTACTCATATAGCAGATCATAATACAACAATCACAGACTTTAGAATAAATGGTAGAGAAAACATCTTTATGTATGAAGATGATGTATTACCGGCTTATTTCATTCGTACAGACTATGAGCCATTATACCGTGATCAAGAATTAATTGGCGCTCTTTATGTAAATGAAGAATGGTCAACAAAAACTGCTGGAGATATCGTAAACTATAACGGAATTAACTTAGTATATGGGCAAAGAGCATTCTCTTCAATTACTGCTGCTTATAATACTATAGATGAAGGTGGTACCATTTATTTAACTAGTGGTACATATACAGAAGCTTTAAATATTAATAAGGATAATTTAAAAATTCTATCTCAAAACTATAATGTTGATCCAAATCTTGAAACAAGATTTGATGAAGCTATACTTACTGGTACAATTAAATTAGCTGCAAATCTTAAAAACTTCGAAATGAAAGGTTTAAAATTTACAGGAAATGCTAAAGTAGAAAATACTGCTGGTTCAGCTGGAACAGCTTCAAATGTTGCAACTAACATGAATGGCTTTAAATTTATGTATAATGTTGTTGAATCTAATTTAGCTTCAGGTAAAGGTTTTATCCATTTTGTTGAAGCAGCTAGTTCATATAGCCGCAATCTAGAAATTAGTTATAATGAATTTTCAACAACAAATTCATCTACAACTTTAGATAGTATGATTTATATTGATAATAATGCTGGTTTAAGAGTTGTTGGTAATGCTTTTGTAGATATAAAAGCAAATGCTTTCTATGTTAATGATGTCACTAAAGGTTTAGCTGGAGATACATTTGTTCAAGGAAATTTATTCCAAAACATCGAAAAAGATGCATTCAAGATAAATTGGTTATCACCACTTCCTGGTACTACTATGGATGTTAAAATTGTTGATAATGAATTTGAAAGTGTAAGTGGAATCAGTGTATTCTTCGGAAGAATGAATAACACAGATATTATAAAAGGTATTTATATACAATATAATACATTTGATAATATTCATAATGGTATCTTTTTAAGTCGTGTTCATGCAGGAGCTAATTTTAAAATTAATTACAATATCTTTAATACAGTACCTGGTGGATACTATATTAAAGATGAGAAACACGTTGATACAGTTGGTGCAATTGCAGCTAATGCTGAAAACAACTTGTTCTTAGATGGTGAAACAGTTATTGAAACCCCTCTAGCAGCTAAGTTTGAAGGTGGTCCTATTTATACTACAAAATATACATCAATCTCAGATGTTCCTCTATACCCTGGTGAAGGTGTTGTTGTTATTGAAGAAATAACTTTAACTGAAATGAGTGAAGATGCTTATGTTGGCGATAATTATCAATTTGAAGTTGAATTAGCACCAGATAATGCTACTATGGATTCATTAGTTTGGGAATCTAGTGATCTAACAGTTGCCACTGTTGAAGAAGGTCTTGTTACATTCTTAAAAGCAGGAACTGTTACTATAAAAGTATATCAAGAAGGAAATGTTTCTATATTTGATGAAGTAGAAATTGAAATTGTTGAATTTACTGATATAGATCTAATCCTTAATAATGATAATGGTGTAATAAATGTTGATGAAGAAGTTCAACTAAATGTAGTTAGATATCCTTCTAATATAACAGGAGATGCGACTTTTACAAGTTTAACTCCAGGTGTAGCTACAATTAGTTCTACAGGCTTAATTAAAGGTATTACTGAGGGTGAAGTCGTTATTGAAGTAAAGGTTGGAGGTTTAACATCTACTATGACACTTATAGTTAAAAATAGAGTTGATACTGTTGATCCAATACAGTTTATCATGGATGCAAATATCAACTTAGCACTTGTAAGAAATATTAATACATTTGGTAATACAACTAAAACAGAATTAACTGCAGGAGCTGTTTCTAACATTTGGTTTGATAATCTTGCAATAAAAGAAATACTAATGGCTGGAAGACCTAAAACTAAATTAACTAGTTTGGAATTTGTTGTTATTCATGATACAGGAAATAACAATCTTGGAGCTACAGCTCAAATGCATTCTAATTACTTAGTTAATAATACTTCTGTTTCATGGCATTATACAGTAGATCAAAAAGAAGCAATAAGACACATCCCTCATGATGAGGTAGGATATCACGCTGGTGATGGTTTAAGAGAATTTGGCTTAACTGATACTGGTGTTACAGCTACTACTGATAAACCTGAAATCACTATTAATAATGATGGATATTATGTTCTTAATGGAACTGCTACAACTATAGCTGCTCCTTTAATCGATGGAGCTAAACCAAAAACATCTGACATTACTCCTGATGGAATCTTTACCACAATTCAAGATGGTAAATATTTCATAAATA
The DNA here is from genome assembly GCA_041675825.1 of Bacilli bacterium. Taxonomy (GTDB): domain Bacteria; phylum Bacillota_I; class Bacilli_A; order ML615J-28; family CAG-698; genus JAEYQM01. The sequence continues at coordinate 3,227 of JBAYTC010000021.1, forward strand.
ATACTTATTACAACTCAGATTATAAAGTGATTGCTAATCACGGTGGTGGTAGTAATGGTATTGGTATTGAGTCTGCAGTTGATCAAGGATCAGATCTTTATGCTACATGGCAAAACCTTGCGCAACTAGTTGCTTATATATTAGATGTTGAAGAATTAGGTTTAGATAGAGTAATGCATCATAATAATTTTTCAGGTAAAAACTGTCCTCAAACATTAAGAACAGCAAGTTTAACTGATCAATTAAGAACTATGATTAAATTCGAATTAGAGAAGAGAACTACATTCAAAGATTACACATTCTCATTTGTATCAAACAATCCTAATTTAGTTGACAATTCTGGAAAAATAATAAAAATTCCAAATGCAACTACTGAAGTAAGTTATACAGTTAATATAACCAATAACTCTGGATATAATGAATCAGTTACTCTTTATTCAACAATTCCTGGAATGAAGACTCTAGGATAAAATTAAAAGGTGTTAGAATTAATCTAACACCTTTTTTTATTTTACAAATCTTCTTCCACCAGTTATATAACCGCCTCTAAGATTACTTATTTCATTGCTTACAACCATTGCTTTAGGATCAACTTCATTAATCTTATTGAAAATCAATTCTTGTCCTCTTCTATTTGAATATATCATTAGAACTGAACGTTTTGAATCTTTTCCTTTGCCATTAATTGAAGTTACGCCAACACCTTGGCTTCTTAAAGCATTTGCCATAACAATTCCTGTTTCTTCGCTGGTAATTACTTGAATTAAAACTTTACCAAAAGCAATTTTCTTTTCTAATAAAGAACCAACAAATACTCCTGATGCAAATCCTAAACTATAAATAATCCCTTTTAGTGGCTCTTCAGTGATTCCTTCAATTACTCTTGAAGCTACGAACACCCAAATTAATACCTCAAAAAAAGCTAAAATAACTCCAACTTTTCTATATCCTTTACTTATTAATATAATTCTTAATGTTCCCATTGATACTTCTACTATTCTAGAGAAGAATATCAACACCAACATCCAAACCGATTCTACTGTAAAAAAATTTTTTAAAATTTCACCCATTACTATTACCATTCCCATTCTAATATGCTTATAAACATTATAGCATATAAACTAGGAATAATAAAGAAGTTTCTAGTCATTAAATAATGTAGTTGATAAATATCTTTCACCAGTATCTGGTAATACTACCACAATTGTTTTGCCCCTGTTTTCTTCTTTTTTAGCCAATTCGACTGCAGCACTAAGTGCTGCCCCTGATGATATCCCCACTAATAAACCTTCTGTTTTCGCAATTTTTCTGCCCATTACAAAAGCTTCATCATTAGTTACCAATAATATCTCATCATAAATCTTAGTGTCTAAAGTATTTGGTATAAATCCAGCACCAATTCCTTGGATTTTATGTGGTCCGGGTATCCCTGTTGTTAGAACTGCTGAATCTGTAGGCTCAACTGCAACAACTTTTAATTCCTTTATTTTTTCTTTTAAAAACTTACCAACTCCACTAATAGTTCCACCAGTGCCTATACCAGAAACTAAAATATCTACATCACCATTAGTGTCTTTAAAAATCTCAGGACCAGTTGTATTCATGTGAATTTGAGGATTAGCCATATTATCAAACTGGCTAGGAATAAACGAGTTAGGAATTGCTAAAGAAAGTTCATTAGCTTTAGCAATTGCTCCCTTCATTCCTTTGCTTCCTTCTGTTAACACTACCTCAGCTCCATAAGCTTTCAAAATCATTCTTCTTTCAATGCTCATAGTCTCAGGCATAGTTAATATAACTCGATAACCTTTTGCTGCACCTACCATAGCAAGACCTATACCAGTATTACCACTGGTTGGCTCAATTATAGTGTAACCACTTTTTAATAGACCTCTATCTTCTGCATCATTAATCATAGCTAAAGCTATACGATCTTTAACGCTTCCACCAGGATTAAATGATTCGATTTTAGCAATTATCTTAGCATTTAATCCTTCAACCTTTTCTAAGTTATGTAATCTAACTAATGGTGTCTTACCTATTAGTTCTGTAATGTTATTGTAAACCATATTATACCTCCAATACATATTATACATATATGTTATATATGTTATTATACCACTTTTTTTCGCATAGTCAAATATATTACTTTATTTTTTAATAATAATGTGTTAAAATAAAACATAGTTAACTAATATGAAATGGAGGAATTATTATGAAACTTTCTGTTAAGGGACGATATGCCCTGTTATCACTTATATATATTGCAAGTAAGGACGGTAGAACTGTAGCTCTATACCAAATATCTCACGACTTAAATATCTCCAAACTATATTTAGAGCAAGTGTTTGCTGTATTAAAAAAAGAAAAGCTGGTTAACTCGTTAAAAGGTGCAGCTGGAGGTTATGTCCTAAGTAGAGACAAAAGTGAAATTACCGCTTACGATGTATTAAAAGCTATTGAAAATAATCTTTTCGAAGAAGTTGATGAAACTTCTAAAAACCCTAATTACGAAAAAGCTATTAAGCTTCTGGACACATCGCTAAATGATTCAATTACCTATTCACTTAAAAACATTACTTTAGCAAAACTATTAGAAGAATCTAAATCCAAAGGACCTATGTTCTATATTTAGTAGTAAAAAAACATTAGCAATAAAGCTAATGTTTTTATTTTACCAAATTATATAAACCCCACAGGATTAATACCATGGCCCAAGTATCTTGTTTACAGTACTCTACAAGATTATTGTAAACAATCTCGCGATCTTCTTCTTCCAATACCGAAAAACTAGCATAAGCTGCTATAGCTTCAGTACCATTTTTAACATCTAAATCTCCGTAATCTAAGTTAGAAAACAAAGGTAAAACCTTTTTGATTGAATATGAACCATGTAAATTATTATTATAATAATTTATTTCCTTACTAACATCATCAGAGAAACCTAAATCTTTATATAATGAAGACCTTGTGGAAACTAGATCCATTAAATCGAACATATTATCATTAATCAATTCAAGGCTCTTTTTATATTTTGGATATATCTTCATTAACTCTTTAATTCGAGTATGTTCAAATGCCTTATTGTAAACAATAACCGTTCCACCATTATCTAAATTAATATACTCAACTAGCTTTTGTATTAACTCTTCCCTGTGATCACTATTATCCATCGGTAAGTAATGATAATGATCAGTATTTATATCACATTTTCCACGTGTTTTTTCTATGTGTAAAGAAAATTGAAATACTGACTGATTATAGGGGTTCTCACCCTTAAATCGCGGTAGTGGAGAAGGAAAAGTTTCAAAATCAAGATGATATAGTGGATAAGTTATAACTTTTAATCCAGCTTCTAATTTTTCCTTATTACTATATACTCTACTAAAATCAAAGCAATCTCTTTGTATTAAATTATTTTTTTTCGATAACCAACTTGTTGGAATACTATCAATTCTTCTCTTACCAGAGTTATATAACTCGAATACTGAGTGCTTATGCCCAAAATCATCAACAAACCCCAAATGGTTTTGTAAATATTCAAATATTGATCCAGGTGCTTCCGCATCTTTCCAACATGTTTTAACGAATGCACATTTATTCTGAGATTTTCTTTCACAATACCTACCAATTGGATATTCATTCTCATCTTTTTTATTAATGAATTTCAATAACTCAACATTCATTTGTGCAATTTGCTTTTGATATTCTCTTGTTACATCTGTTAAATCAACAAATGTAACTAGTTGGTTTCCATTAATATCGACATTATAAACACATTCATCTTTATACATAGTTCCATCGTAAACATAATCTTTATTTAACACAATTAAATAATATTCAAATTTCTTTTTTCTCAAAGATTGATATTCTAAACTGTTTTCTATAATGAATCTTTCTACTGCAATATCAAAAACATATTTTCCAACTTCATTATATCTATCAAACAATTTCTCATAGTTTTCAGCAAACTTTGCAGCAGGAATATTTGTGTTGCTTTTTATTTTTAAAACATTATCTTCAACATCAAAAATAGATATTTTCTTTTTATTGACACTAGTTCCTAATTCATTAAATTTTCTTGAAGTTGTTGCTTTTACTTCAAATACTCTAACAACATCATCTTTTTCTTGAAAACCATCTAAATATGTAATGTATGTATGTGAATCTATATATGAAACAAAAGATTTTTGTTCCTTGGTAATCAGACTGAACTTAATATTATCTCCAAATTTCTCTTTAGCAATCCGTATCGCATACTCTTCTAACTTGTTATAATAAGGTAGAAGTGCTTCTAACTGAGGATTAACTACATCAACTAAATTATCTCCACTATCTAAATCAAACATAGAACCAAGAATATCATATAATCTTTCATAGTCACCATCAAACAATGATGAATTTAATTTGTTGCGGTATACATCATCCAATGCCGCAACCCTAGGGCAACGTGAGTATTCTTTAAAAATCGTCTTTGATATTAACAAATTCTTACACCTCACTTATCGCAAACTGTGTAGTATACATATCATAATAAAAACCTTTTTGTTTAAGCAACTCATCATGAGTACCATTTTCGATAATCATTCCATCTTTAATAACTAAAATATTATCAGCGTTTTTTATTGTTTGCAACCTATGAGCTATTACAAAGCTTGTTCTTTGTTTTAATAACATATTAATGCTTTTTTGTATTTTTATCTCTGTTCTAGTGTCTACACTAGAAGTTGCTTCATCCAATATTAATATTGCTGGATTAGCAAGAATAGTTCTAGCAATAGAAATTAGTTGTCTTTCTCCATGACTAAAATTAATACCACCTTCTTTTACTCTACTGCGGTATTTCTTAGGCAATCTTTCTATAATATCATAAACTTGGGCTTTTTTTGCTGCTTCAATGACTTCTTCATCATTAGCATTCTTCTTGCCGTACTTGATATTATCCATAATGCTTCCCTTGAATAAATATGTAGTTTGAAGCACTATACCAATTTGTTTTCTCAAGTTTTTCTTCGATAAAGCTAATATGTTTTTATCATCAATAATAATTTCACCTTGAATAGGATCATAGAATCTCATTAATAAATTTATTATTGTGGTTTTCCCTCCACCAGTAGGTCCAACGATAGCGATAGTTTGACCTGCTTTTGCTTCAAAATTAATATTTTTTAAAACTGGTTGATTGTCTAAATAACTAAAATTAACATTTTTAAACTTTACATTTCCAACTAAATCTATTTCATGTTGTAAATTGTTTAAATACTCATCAGTTTCATCAATTAAATTAAACACCCTATCTCCACCAGCAATAGCAATTTGTAGTAAATTATATACTTGAGCCATTGAATTAATCGGTCTAGTAGCCATTTTAGCATAGTTTGTGATTGCTTGTATTCTGCCAACACTTCCTATTCCAAAATTAATAAAGAATATCGCTCCAACCGAAACTATAACTCCATATAAAATATTATCTACTAATCTAATTATCGGCATCATCATCCCAGAATATATTTGCCCTTTAAAACTAGCAACTCTTAACTCTTCATTTGCCTTAGAGAAGGTTTTTTTCATCTCTTCTTCTTGATTATATAATTTTACAACTTTAAGGCCGCTAATTCCTTCTTTAACTAAACCATTTATTGTTCCAATCTTATCTTGTTGAGTTTGAAATTGCTTGGCTGCCATTTTAGATACAAATATCGTAGAAACAACCATTATCGGGATTATTGATATTGCTACTAATGCTAATTGCCATGAGGTAAAAAACATCAAAACAATTGCCCCAATAATTGTAATCGATGCGATTAAAAACTGCGGAACAAATTGAGTAAGAGCCGTTGATATTGTATCAACATCATTTGTAAGATTGCTCATTATAACTCCGTGTGGATTTTGATCAAAGTATTTAATCGGTAAGTTCAAAAGATTATTGAATGCATCTCTTCTTATTTCTAAGGCAACTTTTGAAGCAAGTTTAGTAATTATTACTTGCTCAATATAGTTGGTTATGGAAACAATAATACTACCGATTATTATACCAAAAACAATTAAAGCAATAACCGTTATATCAATAGATTCAGCTTTGATATAATCGTCAATTACAAATCGCAAAATAAAAGGAATTGATAAATTAAAACTAACAAGCAAAATAGAAGCAAATAAAATAAAAAGCAAATTAAAAGGATGTTTTTTTAAATATTTCCAAATTCTCTTAATAACCTTGATTCTCGTCTTGTTATCAATCTCAACCTTATCAAAATTAAACCTTTTACCACCTGACATAACTCTAGCATGCATCTACTTCACCCCCTGTCTGTGAAGCAAATATTTCTTGATATACTTTACTAGTTTTTAGTAAGTTATCATGGCTGTTGTAACCATCAACTCTTCCATCATTACCCAAAACTATTATTTTATCACAATCCTTAATTGAACTTATCTTTTGAGCGACAATGATAATTGTACAATGCTGTACGTTTCTAAGGTTTTCTTTAATTCTTTGCTCAGTCTTAGCATCAACTGCACTTGTTGAATCATCGAGTATTAATATTTTTGGATTTCTTATTAATCCTCTTGCAATACTAATTCTTTGCTTTTGACCTCCACTTAGACTAGTTCCCCCTTGGGTTATGTGCGTATTGTATTTATCTGGTAAGCCTTCAATAAAATCATCGATTGAAGCAATCTTAGCTGCATTTTTTATTTCTTCATTTGTAGCATCAAGTTTACCCTGTTTTATATTATCTAAAATCGAACCTGTAAATATTATCGCTTCTTGAGTAACTAGGGAAATTTGATTTCTTAAACATTTCAAGTTATGTTCTTTAACATCAATTCCATCAATTAACAATTTGCCTTCATTAACATCATATAGTCTAGGAATTAAACTGACCAAAGAACTTTTACCACTACCAGTAGAGCCAATAATGCCAATAAATTCACCTTTATTTATATGTAAATTGATATTTTTTAAAGTGATTCCTAGTGAATTATCTACCTCATCAATATATCCAAAATCAACATCTTCAAATGTAATGTTCCCCTCGATTTCTCTTAGTTCATCTGTTAAGTCTTTAACATCTATTTCCACATCCATTAGCATTCGATATCTACTAGAACTCACAATTGAACGTGATATGATAATAGAAATAGCAGAAATCATCATTAAGCTATTAATAATTTGCTGAACATATGAAATATAAGTCATTACAGTTCCTGTCAGCTCAGATTGTCCTCCTAAAATAAGGTGGGAACTAACATATAAAATTAATCCAATTAATACATTAGAAACCAATATTACAAGTGGACTAACCATAACAATTATTTTGTTGGCTCTAACATTCGCATTATAATATTCATCATTCACTTCTTTAAACTTTATCTCTTCTTCAAGTTCACTTACAAAGGCTTTGACTTCGCGAGCCCCTCCTATAGTTTCAGATAACTTAGAATTTAAATTATCTATTCTCCCTTGTAGTTCTGTGAATAGGGGACTTGCTTTCTTAAAAATAAAAAATAGTGCTACTGACACAAACACCACACCAAATATAACTACAAAAAATAAGTCAGGATTAGTAATATACGCCATTGCCATAGCACCAACTAATGTAATCGGAGCCCTCAGAATTGCTCTGAAACTTAACACAATAATCTGTTGAATTTGATTAGTATCATTAGTAACAATTGTCATTAATTTACCAGTAGTTATTTGATCTACATTCGATAAAGATAAATCCTGTATTTTTTCGAATACTTCTAACCTAATATCACTAGCAATTCCTGTAGCAATATATTGTGAACAAATATTATTGAAAATTGTAGAGAAAACTGAAATTAATGCAATAGACACGACGATTGCACCAATCCTAATGACTTGATCAATGTTACCATTAGGTATGGCATCATCAATAATTGTTTTTGCCATAAAAGGAATTACTAAAGCGGCCATAATATCAATAATTATACAAATAATCGCAATTAATGCATATTTGAAATATTTTTTGTTATATGCCCTTTTATAAATACTGAGTAGAGCTTGCATATTCTACCTCCATTGTTTTTTTATTTTAACATATATATTTTTTTTAGTCAACAAAAAAAGGATACATAAGTATCCTAACCAATTAAAGTTGTATTGTATAACTTTTCATAGTATTTCTTGTTTGTTATTAACTCTTTGTGAGTACCTCTTTCAATAATACCATCAGCCCCCAAAACAATAATTTCATCGGCATTTTTTATTGTTGATAATCGATGCGCAATCGTTATAACTGTCTTATTTTTGCTTAATTCATCAATGGATGCCTGAATTAAATTTTCAGTAATATTATCTAATGCAGAAGTTGCTTCATCTAGAATCAATATTTTCGGATTTTTAAGAAATAACCTAGCAATTGCAATTCTTTGCTTTTGTCCACCACTAAGTTTGATTCCTCTTTCCCCAACTAAAGTATCATATCCAAATTCTTGTTCAATAACAAAATCGTGAATTCTTGCTTTAATTGCAGCATCTATGATTTCTTCATCACTAGCTCCAGGCTTACCATAAGAGATATTATCCTTAATTGTCCCATAAAAAATAAAGACATCTTGTTGAACATGACCAATTGCATCTCTTAATGAATTAAGATCATAATCCTTAACATCAATATCATCAACTAATATATGACCACTATTAACATCATAAAATCTTGGTATCAGTTTAGATATTGTCGATTTTCCAGCTCCAGTTTCACCAACTAAGGCAATTTTTTTACCTTTATTTATAACTAAATTAAAATTCTTTAAAACATGAGTTGATTCATTTTGTTCATAAAAGAAATCAACATCTTTAAATTCAATTTTACCCTCAAAACTATCTTTTACAACGGCTTCTTCTTTACTATAAATTGTAGGTTCTATATTCATTACATTATAAAACTTTTCAATACCCGAAAATCCTTGTTGTATCTGTTCCATCGAGTTTGTTAATCTCGCAATTGGTCTAACTAAAAAGTTAATATATAAAAAGTAAGTTGTTAAATCTATATAATCTATATCACCTTTTGCTACAAATATTGCTCCAAAAACTAAAACCCCTAAATTAGCAATATTCATGAAAAATTCATTTCCTGTAGAATATAAAGCAATCTCTCTAAAAGTTTTCTTTCTAGCTTTTAAGTAAGACTTATTTATTACTTCAAACTTGTCTTTCTCTAATTCTTCATTATTAAAAGCTTTAGTAAGCCTAATTCCTGATAAACTACTTTCTGTAATACTATTTAACTCCCCTTGAGCAGTTCTAGCTAATCTGAATCCACTTAACATTTTTTTTCTTCGCCAAATTGAATAAGTAATAACCATTGCTATAAAAACAAAAACTATTATTGTAAGTAATGGGCTTATACTAAATAATATAAAGAAACTACCAATAATCATGATTGTTGAAATAAATAAATCCTCTGGAGCATGGTGACTCATTTCACTAACATCATGTAGATGTGTAGTCAAATTTGTCATCAATTCCCCAGTTTTTTTATCATCAAAATATTGATAATCCATTTCTTGAAACTTCTTATATAAATCTCTTCTCATATCCGTTTCAATTCTTATACCCATGATATGTCCGTAAAATCCTACAATATATCCTAAGAAGAATTTCAAAGTAAAGAGTGCTAATACAATTAATCCTAATAAAATAATAATCCGTAAATCATTTATATATTTTCTAAGCATTTGGTTAGTAACAATTGGAAATACTAAATCAATTCCAGCAATGCTTAATGCACATATCAAGTCTAGAATGAATAGCTTCATATGCGGTTTATAATAACTTGCAAATTTTTTAATCAAAACATTTTCTCCTATTCAGTTACAGTTTCTTCTGTGTTTTTATCTTTTTTTGTAAATAATTTTACTATTTTCGATGGAAAATATGCTATTACCTCAGCAATAACTCCAGGTAACATTTTAATCGATTCCTTAATTGCCGAACGTCTAATATCATCCTTAGACGGGCTTTTCGCATCTGAAAATAAATACTTTCTTGTAACAAAGCCAACTCTCATAGTAAGCAATGCATTACTCATACCCTGCACAAAACTATTCATTATCGGTTTTACAAGTGGTAACTCAGCCAAAAAGTTTGCTGTTGATTGAGGAAACAAGTCATTAACATCTAATCCCTCTAAACTTTCAGCAATTAAAGAAGTCATCATAACATTTAATGATAGTTTTCCAAGTTTTGGATAACTTGGTCTAAAACCGCACTTAACCACTATTTCTTTAATCATTTTTAAATTAACACTAAGTACAGTTATCATGTCTAGTCTTCCATTTTGGGAGATTGCTGTTGAGATCATAACTGTTTTAGCGTTCTTAAAAATTATTTTATTAATTTCTTTCTTAATAGTCGTGTCAAACACCTTATTCATAACTGGGACTAATTCTTGTCTATTACGAATATTGTTTCTGATTTTCTCTTTTTCATCATCACTTATTAATTCATTTTTTAGCATGTTCGATGCTACTTTTTGATAAACCTTAAAATCTGTACTATCAACATCTTCTAAAACAGTAACAATTGAAAATGTTGGTGAAAATAATATTATTCTAAGAGGATTGATAATTAAAAACCATAATAATATCACACTCAAACCATAAAACCCATATTCTAAGTATTTACTAATAGTCCTTAGTCTTTCGCCAACTGAAATTACGCTACTAACTATAATTAGTAAGAACACTATACAAACTCCAATACCAATTAATATCCAAAATTTATTTCTCTTTTTCATATTTTCACCTCTCATTTTTATATTATAGTATTAAATCAAGAATTAATCAAACTAAAAAATAAAAAAGGCTATATTTATAAAAACATAACCTTTTCTAATCCAAAATTGATTACTAATTTTCCTCTAAAATACTATAGATCCAAGAAGTTATTTTGTAATTAACATATTATCAATAATTTGTTGATACTCATTTGGTAAATTACGCATAGCCTCTTCATCATTTAACAACCCATCAATTGCTCCAACAAAGAAATTTAGTTCGTTTTTCAAATAATCCTTAATATTTTGATCTGTTAAATCATATATAGCCGCTGCATATTTACTATGTAGAATGTTGAAAACTTCTTGAGGAACAGTTAGTGCGACATATAAATCTAGTTCGTATTGTCCCCAAAAATCAGATAAACTCATAAAGTAATTTCCTTCACCAGGATTTCCAATAAATAGATTAAATTTATTTTCTTCCCCCGAGAATTTAAATGATTTACCTTCAGGAAAGTATCTTAAACCACCTTCATCAACAATAACAACCCTAACAGCTGAAGAATTAAAAGTATGTATATTTAGTAATTTATAAATGTCTAATTCATTATCATATTCGAAGCGATAATTAAAGAAATCGCTATTTCCTTGCCATTCTAATACATCATCAACAAGTACAAATCTACCAGTTTCAAGATAGTATCCCTCTTCAAATAGTATTTCATTAACAGTATTAACAAAGTTTTGGTAAATGTCTTTAAGAGTTTCGATGTCGTTTAGATTTTGCAAATATTGATCTTTAGCAGTATCAAATGCTAATTCAATTTCAATAAGTTTATCTTGATTTGTCTCATTTACCATAGCTTCTTCATACTTCAATGCTATATCATTGTACATATTATTTGTCTCAGAAAGTACAGCCTTAAAAGGATGACTATAATCACTAAAGAAAGCTCTTAAATCTATTTCATCGTGAATGTTCTTATATGAATAATAAAAATTGATTAAATATTCATTCTGGTTAAGTCTTAAAGCTGAATTATTCTCAGGGAATTTTGTAGTTTCTCCGTTCATATCTATAATAAATTTAATTCCATATCTTCCAGTTACATGTAAATTCTCAAGTAAATATGCATCCTGTTCTTGTGAATAAAACATTGGATAATCTAAATAATCATTTGTTGGAACCCATACTCGTTCCTCCATTGGACCTTCAAAATAACCAATTTCTACATATAACTGCATTTCTTCATTGTATGTTCTATTTGATATTTTAATAAGTTTTGCATTCTTAAGTTGAAGGCCATCAAAATAATTAACAGTACCTTCAATTATTATTTCTTCCCCTACAACAGGTGGGTTTTCAATACATTCAAACTTTTGTCCATCTAGATTATATAATCCATAAATATATAATACTCCACCATATTCATCTTCAATATACATATTTCCATATTCATAATTTTGTATTTCAACAATAGTTCCTTTAAACTTATATAGTCCAGAAACTGAAGAATTATTAATTCTGTCAATTAAAAGTTCTTTACCAATACTGTAAATTTCTCCTGAATCATAAATAGTACTTTCTTTTTCAAGTGTATATACTGTAGATTTAGGTCCTACGCCTTCGTTGTATACGGCTTGAATTTGAAAATCATAATGCCCTTCCGGTAAGTATCTTACATAATAATCAGAGTTTTGTGTGAAATATTTAACACCATTAAAGAATATATAATAAGCAACATGGTTATATTCAGGGTTCCACACTATGTATTCACCATTGAAATCTACGTCACTAACTTCTAATCTTGTTGAATCTATCTCATACTCGTTAATCTCTTTTGCAAGAGCGATACCTTTTTTATAATAAGTGAATCCAGCTAAGTGACAAATAATTTCATAATATTCGTTCTCATATCCAGTCAAATCAAAATCAGCAGAGTTTCTAATTTCAATCAATCTAAACCCATAAGAATCAGGAACTTGAATGAAATATGATTCATCTTTATAAATAATGTATGAGTAGAATTTAACTAATGGAACTGAACCCATATCTGGATTATAAAAAATATTGTTTAGTTCAATAAAGTCCATGAATGACCATTCTTCAGGTGATATCACTTCACTATCTATTATTTCAAAATACAGTAAATCAGAAACCATCAAAGCTTCATTGCTTTCAAAATTTATATTACCAATTACATGGATAATATCACCAACTTGGACTGTGTTTTCTCCTAAATAAACTAATACTCTACTAGTAAAATCATCTATTATTGCATAACTACCATAAATATCTATTACAATTCCAGAAATTGAAACTGTTTCTTTATAATAATTTAAAGCCTCTTCAATACTAGTATAATACAAATCACCATTTGGATCAGTATAATATATATCTCTAGTTAGAGTATAACCCTCGATATTAATGGAATTACCATCTTCGCTAAAAGTAAGTATCAACTTTGAGCCATCTGGTGATACAACTTGTCCTTCAAATTTGCTAATAAATTCTAGTCTCTCTGGTTCAGTAATTAAACCATCAATTAACACTTCAACATAACTAAAATAATTAATGTTAACAGATAAACTAACATTTTCACCTTCAATTATTCCAGAGTAATATCCTTTGTACTTATCTAATGAAACAATCTCTCCAAAATAATCAAATGCTTCAGAAGAATCCATGTTTTGTGCTGCATATAATAAGAAGCCACCAAAATCAACTTGGATTGAGTCCTCAGTATTTACTTCTACATATCCAGTTGAAGGATAATACGTAAATGTTCCATCACTACTATGTTTGAAGTATCTCATCTCCATGCTCATCTCATCGAAGAACATATTTAATTCGCCATAAACGCCATCAGATAATTCATTTAAGCGATATTTCATATATCCATCGTAGCCAAAATCATAATCTCCTAGCACTCTAAACTCTACACCATAATATTCATCATACGAATATTCAAAAGTGTTAGGAATCAAATATGCTCTCCAATTATAATTTTGATCATGGAAATCAGATAATACTAATGTGTAGTATCCTCTATCACCTATATGATTTAAAAAGTCTTCTCCAACACCTGAATCAACAGTTGTATATTCGCTTCCATAGTTAAGTTCTATTGAAGCATTTAAACTATCATCTGCCAAATAATATTTGCCTTCACTTTCAACAACTGTTCCAAGAATTCTCACTAATTGTCCGGCATTAGTTAAATCCCATCTATCCCATTCATAAATATCAGCTAACAACATTACATCAACACTAGAGAAATCTAGAACTTCATGATCTTCGATATGTTCAGTAATTTCAAATTCTATTATTTCTGGTTTATTAAAATAAATACTAAATTTTCCTCTTAGTCTAACAAAATCTCCTACACCCAGTGCAGAATAATCTACATTACCATAAATATAAATTAAATCTCCAGCAGCATCTCTTACATACATTCCATTAACTAATTGACTATTTGGATTATAAGTAAATGTTACTATAACACCATTAAGTTTTACTAGAGATTCGGCAGGAAAACCAATAATTTCCTTAATAGATCTTTCAACCTCATCTGTTTTAATTAATTTAGGATATAGATTAATGTCTTCTGTTATTGGAGTTCCTTCGATATATTGATTTACTAAATCAGGTTCTAAATACCAACCTACTAATGTTAAATCATCAACACTAAATACTGGTAAATCAAATAGAGCATTTCCATTTTCAATAATTTGTCTATGTGCTACTTCACCAAATCCATCATAAAAAGTAACAGTGAACGCGTCAAAATATTCAAATGAATTTGCAATTGTGTAGACTCTCCAAATTTCATCAGTTGAATGAAAGTCAGCTAAAATTACTGTGTAGTAACCTGTTTGGCCTACATAATGAAGAAAGTCTTCACTAATAACATCGTTATTATCTGTATAAGTGCTACCAAATCTTAATTGAATTCTATAACCTTCAGCATCCTCCATATAGAATTTATCATTTTCTAAAATTATAGTTCCAAAAACTGTATATAAATTACCGTAGTAATACAAATGATTTGGATCCATGTTATAAATTTCTTGAATTGAAATTTCATGACGATAATAATACGGGTAATTACTATCATTAATGTGTGTAATAATATTAATATTGATTATTTCTGGTTGCGTAAAATATAACGTATAAGTGCCTTTTAACTTAATGTAATCACCAACATGAATTTGATCCATTGTACTTGAATGGTATACATATATTGATTTTCCATCATAATCTTGAAGATAAAATCCCATTATATCATTAAGACTGCTTTGAACAACATAATAAACATAACCTTCTAGTAAAACTTCGCTGTTAACTGGCATACCCAATATTTGGTTTACTCTTAATAGTTGTTCTTGATCAAAAATCGGATAGAAATCCATACTTTCATTAATGTTTGTTAAATCATTATCCCAACCCATAAACACATAACCATCAGGCGTATATGGATCAGGTGGATTTATTGATGAGCCTTTATCAATTTCTGCATCAAAATACATATTACCATAATAATCAAAGAATCTAACTGTTACTTTTTCAAGATTACCATCAATAGTGCGAAGCCCTGCAGCTACCAATCTTAAAATTGTAGCATCAATAATATTCACATAACCATCAAAGTTTACATCTGCTACTGATAACTGTACAGCATCAAGACTAGACAAACCAGCTAAATGCATTTGAATCTTTGTTGCATCAAATACAGTAATGTATCCATCAAAATCCAAGTCACCTAGTTTATTTAATACTACCTTGCTATAGTCAAAACTATAATTTGGAATATCAATCAATTGATAATCTTCAGTCAACTCACCAAATTTATGCATATATTCAGGATCAACTGTTAAAAGATTATAAGACCCTTGATTTAGTGTGTTATTAATTCTAAAATGTAGAGTAATAATGCTTGATCCAGGTTGTAACCTTTTTGATAAGTCGACTTTAGAAAAGTTTAGAATAATTTTACCAGGATTTTCATCATTTACAATTAAGTCGTTTCCTAAATCATCATAACCTTCATAATGAAAATTAGATAAATCGTAGAATAACGAAAACTGCAAACTTGAAATATCAGTTCCTTCTATAATTTTAATAGGGTAACTAAAAGTTCCAGTAGAAGGGGCGTTTACTTCTACATCATTTCCGACTACAACACTTCTAGTGTCAACGGCTTTTATTGTTTTAGTGTTAAAAAATGATAATGTAAAAAGTGATACTAATAAAACAATAAAAATTTTAAAATAATTAATTTTTCCTTTCATATTTTTCCCCTTATATATCTTTATTCAACTTGAATAATTCCATTAATAATTTTGAAGTTTACTGGTACTACATCATATGTAGGTGTAACTTTAGTTATATCAACTTTATATGGACTAATAATTAATTCAATTGGTTCAGTTGCTAATACTTGAAACTCTAGTGTTAATAGTATTGTTTCAACAGTTACATTATTTATACTTGCATAATTAAATCTAATTTCATTTGAAAGGCTTGTATTTACTACATCTGTTTTAGAACCCTTTGTATAGCTTAGTAAATTAAGCGAAGCATCATCATATACCAATCTAATATCATAACTAGAAAAATCTACTAATCCTTCTATTGTTATTTTCATTGTAAATGTCGATCCGATATTAACTGTTTTAGATTCAATGTGAATGATATTATCAGAAACACTGATTTCTTCAAACATGGCATTAATTATTAAATCACTTTGCACATTATTAAATGGAGTATCCCAACCAACAAAAACATAGTTTTCTTTAATTGGATCATTAGGTGATATTGCACTGGAGCCTTCAATTACCATTTCTTGCTTAACTAAAACTCCATCAACATAGAATTTAACCTCAAACTCATCTAAGACAACAGGCTCAGCATCAATTATTACAACTCCATCATTTGTATGATAATCAATCTCAATTGAATCATATTCAGGAGTGATATAAGCCATAGTCACTTGTTTAAAAGTAATACTTGAATTAGTTGATACTGTAGAAATCACTTTAAAGTTTATTTCAACAAACATTTGTGAATCCACAATATTATTTATTCCAGCATAATTAAAGGCAATTTCACCTTCTTCAACAACATTAAACACTTGCAAGTTTTCTCCTGGATTATGACTTACAAATTCTAAATCATTTGAATTATACAATATTCTTATATCATAACTTGAGAAGAATACATTTCCATCTACCCAAATAGGAATAGAAATTATATCTCCAGGTTTACCTGTTGTACCTATTATTGATATTCTGTTTGTTTGAACAATTTCTTCAAAAACTGCATTTACTTCTAAATTACTTGTTACATTTGTGAATGCTTTATCCCATTCTTTAAAAGTATAGCCTTCTCTTGTTGGAATTTCTGGTGCTGTTGCATCATCACCTTCAGCAACTTCCTCTACCTTTAAGATATCTGTTCCATTCTTAAATGTAACTGTATAAGTGTTTACCTCAAACACTGCATTTACTTCTAAATTACTTGTTACATTTGTGAATGCTTTATCCCATTCTTTAAAAGTATGACCAACTTTTGTTGGATTGGCTGGTGCTGTTGCACTAGCTCCATGATTAACAGTAACTGTAGTAATAATTTCTGTTCCATTCTTAAATGTAACTGTATAAGTGTTTATATCAAA
>JBAYTC010000022.1:0-19973 GCA_041675825.1 Bacilli bacterium
ATATTCATGTGATTTATACTCCTTTCATGAAGATATTTCTTGCTTGTTATCTTCTTCATGAATAGTATAAATCATTTTTGCGTTTTATACAAATAAAGTCTCATATGTATTGTAACATAACAAAATACATAACAAGTCTTTGTTATATTTTGTTTACTATTTATTCATGTTATGATAAAATATTATTGTACTATAATAGAAAGGAAAGGTATATGAAAAAAATAATCTACTTATTTGTTTTTGTTTTATTGGTAGCGCTTTCTGCGTGTAAACCAAAAGTCGAAGACAAATTCACTATCGAAGTAGCTCAAGAAAATGTTTCTATGCAAGCAACTGAAACAAGCACTCTTGAATACACCGTTAAAAACAATGGAGAGGTTGTAGAAAAAGAAGTATTAATTACTGCTAACGACCCATCGATTGTTAGTATTGAGGGTAATACAATCACAGCTTTAGCAGAAGGATATACATCAATTAATATATCATTAGTTGACAAACCATCTGTTAATGTATACGTAAACTACACTATTTCAAGTTCTTTAGTTATTCTAACTTCAACAAATGATTTATTTGTTAGAGATGAATTAACATTAACTTATAATGATGCTGCTGATAAGGATGATAAAGGTGTAACTTTCACATCTAGCAATAATAATGTTGCAACAGTTTCACCTGATGGAGTAGTAAAAGGAGTTTCTAAGGGAAGCGTAACTATAACTGTCACTTCTAAAACTAATAGCGTTTTTGCAACCATCGTATTTACAGTAAGAGAAGCTGCAGTTAACTCGATAACTATCGGTGATTTACCATCTGAAATAGGAGTTCTTGATGAATTTTCAGTAAATGCAACAATAACTCCAAGCATTGCACTTCAAGAAGTAATTTGGGAAAGTAGCGACCCAACTATTGCTACAGTTGATGAATTTGGTCATGTAAAAGTAATGAAAGTTGGTGAGGTAACAATTACAGCAACATCAAAAATAGACGAGACTAAAAGGGCAACTGTTACTTTTGAATCAACTGTTGACCCAATTGAATTAATGACTAATCTACATGTTGAAAATCCAATTAGACAATATGTTACTACTTATGGTTACAACCCAGATGAAAGATATCAATGGGTTAATGGTAGTGTTTCATTATATTTCAATGCTGACTTAAATCTAGATGTTAGAATTATTCCAGTTGATCAAAACAAGTATACTGGAACTTATGCATCTGAAGAGATGATTGTCGAAGCAGAAAATTTACTTAAAGTAAGATCAGGAATTTTACATCCTGAAACTAAATATATTATCTTCCATGATACTGGAAATCATAATCCTGGAGCTGATGCGGAAATGCATCACACCTACATGCAAGGTGCTGACAACAGAAATAATAGAGCAAGAAGTTGGCACTATACAGTAGATGAAAATAAAGTTATTCAACATATCCCTGATAATGAAGTAACATGGCAAGGAGATAGTTTCGACGCATATGCGTATGGCATAGGTGTAGAAACTGCAGTTAATTTCGGTTCTGACTTATTTACAACATGGCACCGCACAGCTAAACTAATGGGTGGTTTCATGGACACTTATAATATTGGTCTTGATGGAATTAAACAACATTATGATGCAGATATTCCACTTCTTGATGGAACTGGAACATGGAAAAAAGATTGTCCAAGGACACTTAGAAATGCAAATCTTTATGATTTTACTATTGAAATGGTTTATGCTGAATACTTAGTAAGAACATTACTTGCTGATTATGAAATATCATTCAAGTCACTTAACCCTGAATTTGTTGATGATCGTGGTAGAGTAATTAACTCACCTCTTACAGCAACAAGAGTTGGTTATGTAGTTAATGTAAAAGGTGATGATTATGATGAATCTACAGTTTTATATTCAACATTACCAGGTTTAGATGGAACTACAACTGTTTCACTAGTTGGCGATAATGATGATATCGTTGCTAGTTCAACTGTTGACTTACTAGTTGGTACTTTACCAAACACAATCGCGAAAGCTGATTCTGATAAATTATCTGCAGCAAGAAATGCTTATGATGCTTTAACTAGCACTCAAAAAATGCTAACTGTAAGTTATGAATTATTAGTTGAAAAAGAATTAGAACTACATTCACTAGACAAAATTAATACACAAGTATTAATTAGTCAAATTTTATTAAATGATAATTCACTAGCAAAATATGGATACATTGAATTGTTTAATCCGACAAATGAAGATGTTAATTTAAACGGCTGGACTTTACAATACGCAAAAGAAAATGATCCATTCTCTATTGACTTATCTAAAGAAAACATATCATGGATAAAATTCAATGCAAATGATGTAATAAAAGCAAAAGGTTATTACTTAATTCAAATTGATGAAGCAAGTGGAGATTTACATTTGCCTCTAGCAAACTTTGTAAGTAAAATTAATCTTTCATCAAGTGGTAAAATTGCCCTTGTTAATAATAGTAATCTAGTAACTAATCCGACTAATGATAATGTTGTTGATTTCTTTGCCTATGGAGATGTTTCTATGTCTGAGGCAAGCCCTTATTTAGGAGATCTAGATACAGCTATTATTAGATGGGGATTAATAGATACAAATAACAATAGTAAAGATTTTATTCCTGGTGATGTTTCACCTACAAATGCAAGCCGTGATGGAATTAATCCAAACTTAACTGGAGAAGCTTTAAATGCTTATGAAGTTGATACTTTAATTAATTCTCTTCCACGTGTATTAGTTCTTTCTGATGAATCATTAGTAATAGAAGCAAGAAATAATTATAATTCTTTAACAGCTAATGAGAAAGCTTTAGTAAAATTACTTGAATTGCTAGAAGAAAAAGAAATTGAAATTCTTGGTTTAAAAGATCCTAATGCAGCTGCTATCTTTAGTCTTATCCAACAAATTCCAAGTAAGATTAATGATGATTATGTATTACCTACAGCTGATGGAATTACTATTACTTACAAGGAAGGTCAAGATCAATCATACTTTAATTTAGAAACAGGTACTTATTTGAAAGCTGCTTATGAATATAAACCTATCACATTAGTTGCAACAAAAGAAACTCTTTCAATTGACTTTGTAATTAATTTTGGTATATTAGAAAACGATCAAATCGGTGTGTTTAATACTGGTTCTGCTGTTCCTGCAGCAGGAGAAAAAACTTCTGAAGGTAAAGGAACTCCTCAAGAACAATTAGCAAAAACTGGGTTTGGTGGAGTAACAATAACTATTGATAATAAAGTATATTTCGTTGGATATAAATCATATATCGAACTTAATAAACCAGCAACAGGAACAACTCTAACAATGGCTCAACTAAGACCACATGGATCAAGTTCAGATGGTTCAGCAGTCTACAATCAAAGTATTGTAAAAGGTGTACCTACAGGATATAGTGGAGATGGAGTATTATACTATAATGCATCTGATGTTGCTTTAACTCTTAACCCAAGCGATACTTATGGTAGAAATAATGCAAGCTTTGCAGGTTATGGTAAGGTAGTTTTCTCGAAGAATGATTATGGAACATATACTGTTCAAACTAAATGGGCTGATTCAGGAACTAATACTGAGCCAGGAAACAATGTTCAAACACTACAACCAGGCGAATACTTATACTGTCCACATACTTATAGCACAAACTATAGTGGTGGTACTTGGTTAATGCAAGAAGGTACTGGTGGTGCTGTTGGTGTATTATCTCCAGGAACAGAATTAACTATCGGTCATTACAAAATATTTGAATAAAAAAAGAGGTGTTGATTTAAATCAACACCTTTTTATTCGTTTATTTGCTAAAGCAACAATTCTATTTATTTCATTTCTAGTAATCATTATTGCTTCATCTGTACCCATACCTGGTCTTGCAAGAATTTGTGATGCCTTACAAGCTACAGCAATATTAGCTGTAGTAATTGTTGAAACATCAGTTTCATTACAACTTCCTCCAAGATATGCACTAACGTCTTTTCCTTCGCAATATAATACTGCTTCAATGATATTATTAATTCCGCCTAAATCTGGAGATTTAATCTGAACCATATGCCCTGCTTTTTGATCAACAAAATCTTTCACATCTTCTAAGGTATTACACCATTCATCAGCAACTATTTCAACATTAATCTTTCTTTCATCTAATATTCTTCTTAACTCTTTAAGATAGAATATTGTGTTTTTTCTAGTTCCATCATCAACAGGACCTTCAACTCTTAAATGAAATGGATAACATACTTTTTCTAATGTAGATAAATACTCAACCATTCTTTCAATATTGTAATTGAATGCAATACCAATTGTCCCATAAACATCAACATGAATTACTGGATGATAATTATCATTATTTCTGACCTTGATAATTCTTGCTCTTAACCATTCTAAATAATCCTTTAGAATTTCACCATCATACCCTAATTTCTTTTCAACATTATTTATTAATGCATGTGGTAAAGCATCTACCTCTTTAATAATCATCTTATCTACATTATTATACCTTTCATCACCTGATTGGGTCATGATTGGAATATAATTATAGTTAGTATCGCTGATATTATATTCTGTTCTAATAACTTCAGCCATTGATAATTTATTAACAATGCTTGCAGCATTTAAAAATGCTTGAGTTAAACCATATCTAATAGCCGGATGAATCTTTTTATTATTAATTAATAAACTATCGAACTTGATAGCAAGTCTCTTAAAACTGGTAACATCTTCATTAATAAGAAGTGGAACAATGTTTTTATCTATAAAAGGAATTAAATCATCAGCTATAAACAATGGGTCTCTACCTCCAGCTCCACTGTATTGTACAGCTGCACAATCCCCTTTAGCAACACTACCATCTTCTAATAGCAATTGAATTGATATTGCCTCTCCAGGTTGTCTAATCTTATTAAATCCAATAGTAACCGGTTTACCTACATAGAATAAACCATCATGTTCTGGGCCCATTTTGATAGCTTCTTGATCATCAAAATAAAAGCCAGTATACGATTTTGTCAATATGCAATCGACAATCTTCATTCAATAACCTTCTTTCTTTTTATAACGTCCTAAATATTATACCACATTGTAAAACGTTTTACTAGACATGATTTGCAATTTGTGCTCGATACATATTTGCATAGAATCCATTAGTCTTTAGTAACTCTTGATGTGTTCCTTCTTCAACTTTTAAACCATGATCTAAAACAATAATTTTATTAGCTTCATAGATTGTAGAAAGTCGATGGGCAATAACAATAACAGTTCTTCCCTTTGAAACAACTCTTAATGCTTTTTTAATCATTTCCTCAGTTTCTGTATCAATATGAGAAGTAGCTTCATCCATAATGAGTATCGATGGATTATGAATTAATACTCTTGCTAAAGTAATAATTTGCTTTTCACCACTACTTAGATTTACTCCAGCTCGTGATATTGGGGTATTTATTCCCATATCAAATTTATTTATAATTTTTTCTCCACCAACTGATATTAATACATTCCTAACCTCTTCATCACTAACGCCCTTAACACCAAATCGGATATTACTTGCGATTGTTCCTTTAAATAAGGTTGGTTCTTGTAAAACTATACCAATATGTTTACGATATATTCTTTTCGGAATGTTTTTAATATCCATCCCATCAACATAAATACTTCCACTTTTTTCATCTGTTATATCATAGAATCTTAGTAACAAATTCATCAATGAACTTTTCCCACTTCCTGTGTGTCCAACTAAACCTATCATTTCACCATGATTAACTTGAATATTAACTCCTTTTAGTACATATTGATCTTTTTGATAAGAAAACCAAATATTATCAAATACAACATCACCTAAATATTTATCAATTTCACCGTTAGTATCATCTTCTAGTTCTCCATCAATAAGTTTAAATATTCTTTCAACCCTAACCATTGAATGTTGATATTCTCCAACATGAACAAATATAGCATTAACAGGATCAATAATTTTAAGTAAATATTCATTATACGCATAAACTAAACCTGCAGTAATAACAATATCCGAAAAACTCAAATACTGCCATCCAAAAAACGCAACGATAAAAGTAGTAATAATAGCCCTTATTATCCCAATCATATTCCATCCAGCTGAAACATGTAGCTTAACTTCTTTTAATTGTTCGTTTTTATAATTTAAGTTTGTTTCATTAAACTCTTTAACTGTTTGCTTTTTAAAATTAAATATTTGAAGAATATTAATCCCATTAATAATTTCATTAATCTTAGCAGTCAGTAAACTTCTAAGCTCATTAACTTTTTCTGCTAACTTTTTTAAACGCTTTAAGAAGAATCTAATCCAGATAAACACAAGTGGATAAATCAAAAATGTAAATAAAGCAATTTTCCAATTTAAGTAAAACATTCCAACATATGCTAAAACAAAACTAAGCACGGTACTAAAAAGGACATTAACAGTTAATCGATATAATCCGATCATTCCATCTAAATCATGAGTAATTCTTGCTGACATTTTTCCTGCTGGCTCTGCTTCAAAATATTTAATTGGTAAACGTTCAATACTTCGCATTGCATCTACTCTTGCATCCCTTGCAATCCAACTGACAACCCGATTTGTGGATAGGTGCTGAATAAATGATGCAATTATAACTAATACACTCTTAACAAATAAAAGGATTATAAAAATTATTAGTGTAAATAATAATGGATTATAAAACTTACTAATCTCAAAAGCATTAAGCCTTGTTACATTATAGTTGTATGTATCAAACTCAGTTTTAACTGTTAAAACATCATCTTCAATAGTTCTTTGCCCCTGAGCAATCTTTTCATCAACAAAATAATAACTGACTTTATGAATGACAATACTTGCATTTCCAATAATATGGTCATCACTATCAACATATCGTAGTTGCTTATACAAACTATTATTATAACTAACAGTTTGATCATCCTCTTGAGCAACTTCTACCCATTCATATTCAATACCTAACAAATGATCATCAATAACAGCTTTTACAAGTAAAGGCGTAATGAATCCTAAAACTTGAACTATTATTATCATAAAAACACTGAGGAAGAAAAATCTATATCTACCTTTTAAATATCTAAAAACTCTTTTTATATTAATCATGATAATCACCTTGTACTTGTTTTAAGTATTGCATTTTATACCAATTATCATATTTTAATAAATCCGTATGACTTCCCATGTCAGTAATTTTTCCATTTTGAAGCACTATTATTTTATCAGCACTTGATACTGCAGAAAATCTATGGGCAACAATAATATTTGTTTTATCACTTCTAGACTCTTTTAAGTGTCTGATAATATTTGCTTCAGTAAGTGCATCAACTGCACTTAAACTATCATCTAATATTAAAATCTTTGGATTTCGAACAAGTGCTCTTGCGATCGATAGTCTTTGTCTTTGACCACCACTAAGTGAACCACCTAATTCAGCAACCATTGTTTCACTACCATAAGGTAGTTCCCTTAAATCCTTTTGAAAATCCGCCAAGTTAATTGCATTTGTTATTTCCTTAATCGAAGCATCAGGTTTTCCTATTAATATATTATTATCAACACTTCTTCTAAACAATATATGGTCTTGAGGAACATAACCTACTAAATCATGAATATCATCAATTTTAAATTCATTTATATCAACACCATCAACGAGAATAGATCCACTACTAATATTAAATTCACGAAGAAGTTGTCTAATTAAAGTGCTTTTTCCAGCACCAGTTGGTCCAACTATTCCAATAGTTTCACCTTTACAAATACAAAATGTAATATTCTTAATAGTATCAAAATTATCAAATGGATATTTAAAGGTTACATCTTTAAATTCAATTCTATTAAATTCTATAACATTTCTAGGGTTTTCTACGTCTTTAACAAGAGGTTCTAAATCCATGATTTCATAATATCTTGTATCTGATATAACTATATTATTAACAGTATTTAAAACATTACTTAAGGCTACTAAAGGAGCATATAACATTCCCACATATATTAGAAACGTCACTAAATCTCCAACCGATATTTTACCAGTAACAACCATATAAGATCCATAAGCAATACCAACAAAATAACTTACTGCATATACCAGTTCAAATAATGGTGCGAACACAGATTCAAATTTTAAAATTCTCCACCAAGAAGCCGCATCTTCTTCAATTGCTTTCTTAGTCTTTAAAAAATCATTTTCTTCTTCAGTATATGCTCTTACTGCTTTTACACCTTCTATTGACTCTAAAACATTTTCTTGCATATTTGCATATATTTCTTGATGTATTTTATAATATTGTCTTTTTTGTAATCTTTTTTTATTTAAGTAAAATATTGCTATAGGCATAATAGATACACTAGCAAGTGTTAAAAGTGGATTAATAAAAACCATCATAACTATTGCAGTAATGACTATACCACTATTAAATACTACTGTTTGAAGAAAACTAGTAGCTAGAGTCGCCAAATTTTGCAAATCATTAGTTGCACGTGATATTAAATCACCTTTAGTATATTTTTCATAAATTGAAGCATCAAGTTCAAATAAATGAGAAATATAATTTTCTCTTAATGAAAATGATAATTCATGACCCAAATTATTTATATTATAATGATAAGTCATATTAAGCAAATACCTACCAAGAGGAATAAAAAACAATGAAATTGTATATAATAATAATCGATCAACTGTCAATATATTACTGGCAATATCATCAATTGCCATACCTAATAATTTTGCTGGGAGAGCTGGTGTAATTGATAAGACTACCAAAACTAAGCCTACAAAGATATATCTTTTGTAGGCTAATTTAAAAAACCAAGAAATATGAGAAAATGCTGTCTTCATATTAGGCACCTCTATATAGAAATATTATAGCAAATAATAGAATATAAGCAAGCCTTTATAAAACAAAAAACTGATGGTTATAGCAAAAAGGCTATACCTCACCAGTTTTAAACAATTTTTATTATTATAACATTTATATTTTAGAAAAACAATGTTTTTTTAAAAAAATTATTTAATTAAATTTATATTGATTTAATTAAAATAAAACTCTTAAAGTAAAAAGCATGTATGTTTTTACTTTAAGAGTGTACCAATTGGGTAATTAATATTGATTTATTTAACTTTTAATCAATCCTTTGAAACTAATCTTTTTTCACCAACTAGTTCAGTAATTGGTTTAATATTTTGAGTAACTTCTAAAGTTCCCAAATATTCATTGGTTTTGCTTCTAACTGCAAAGTATCTAATATAAACAAATTGATCTTTTATTCTAATCCAAAAATCTTCATTATCTTTCTTTCCACTTCTAAAACTTTCAATTATCTCTTCAACTACGTGAACACTTGCTGGTGGATGACACATACTAACATGCCTACCTAAGATAGTTAGCGGACGATCAAATATTCTTTCTTTACCTTGAGAGAAGTATTTAACATGACCATCTTTATCAACAAAAGTTATGTCCAAAGCCAGAGAATTAAGCATTGCATCGAGTTCTTCAATCTCCAATGTTCCACTAGGGAGAACAACTTTACCACTTAATAATTCACTAACCTTTTCTTCTTCTTCAGTTGGTTTCTCTTTTTTCCAGTAATACTTAGGCTTTTCTAAGAAATAACCAATCTCATCACTAGATGCATCAATTAAGATCCATTCAAAATACTTCAAGTTTTCAAGTAACATAGGAACTAAGATATTATTCTCTTTTATAATCATATCTCTAATTCTAATAATTAATCCCTTAATCTTACTCTTAACTAGTTCTTCATCTAAATCAATACTATTTAACATATTTTGAATTTCTTTTAAATCAGCTCTTATTTCATCATCTACTCCCCACATAACCTTTGGAGGAGCAGTAATACCCTTTTTCTCTAAATTAGGGAAGAACAAATATTCTTTTCTTGCATAGTGATTATGAATTTGTGATAATCTATCAATCCCTACTCTTAACATTAAGACTGCAGATTTGCCAACTTGAGGCAAATAAGGTTCGATTTCTTCACTAATTAATTGTTCGATTTTGTCATTTTCTTCAACAAACACTTGTAATGGGTGCCCTAATTCTTTAGAAATATCCTTGGTCTTATGTATATCTGAAATTGATCCCTCAAAAACCGATGCATGAACATCACAAAGTTTTTGGACTTCTTCAATTGTCATCCCCTCTTTTATTAAAGCCTGCTCCATCTTCATTATCTCATCAGTAGAAACTTCTTTAAAATGTTTTTTAAATTCTACCTTTGCTTCTTCTACTGGCATGCCATCATGAATTTTTTTAATTATTGATTTTAATAATTCTTGTCTTTTTATTGAATTATTAATTAATTCACTCATTTTATATCCTCCTTAAATGTATATCCTAATTCTTGAAGTTTAATTTTTAATTCTTCAAAATCAATCTTCCTTAATTTACAACCTTGTTCAAGCTTCATGAACCGACCAACTGTATTAATCATTCCCGGTTTAGCTATCTCTGTAAAACCTAATTTAGCAAGTTCATCAACTATACCCGGAAAATTCTTACTTAAATTATAAATACTCTCATTTAGATCTATTATTTTAATAACAATCACCTCTTAAATAATTATACCATAACTAGTAAGTCATTGCTTTAAGGACGATAAAAACCTTAACATAAAATCAATATAATTGATTTATATCAAGGTCTTATTCTTAAACTATTTTGTTTCTTCCGGTTTTCTTAGCTTGATACAATAATGAATCAGTATGTTCAATAAAATCCAAAATAGTCTCACCATGAAACTGACTAACTCCACCACTTATAGTAATGGTTTTGCCTGCAAAATCATTATGTGCTATCTTTTCTCTAATTCTATTTGCAACTACCCTTGCTGTCTTAATATCGGTGTTAGTAAGAATTATCATAAATTCTTCGCCACCATATCTAGCAACCATATCAATATCACGAACTTGTGATTTCATAATTTTACTTACTTCAACTATTACTTGATCACCAAAATTGTGACCATAATTATCATTAATAGTTTTAAAATGATCAATGTCTAACATTATCAAACAAAAGTTCTTATTATCTTCTTTAAACTTAGTAATCTCTTCCTTTAACTTATCATTGACAGCTTGACGATTATTAAGGTTTGTAAGTGGATCAAGAAGAATTTTACTTGATAATTCAAGGTTTTCTTTTATAATGTTTTCTTCTCTTTGTTTTCTTTCGGTAACATCAAAAACAATCCCCGCTAAAAATAATGGTTTATTATTTTCATCTCTTTTAGTGATTTTTCCTCTATCATAATACCATTTATAATTTCCATTAACATCTCTTATACGATACTCCACTTCATAAACACTCTTACCTTTATACAAATGATCCATCATTGCATCCATTGCAACTTGATAATCTTCAGGATGAAGTTTTTCTGTAAAATATTGATAATTAACTACCTTAGGTAAGTCTTTAATGTCATATCCCAAATTAGTAACTTTAATTGGATTAAATGTAACATTATTAGTTTTAATATTCCAATACCAATGACCTAAATTTCCGCTCCATGAATAATCAAGAGTATCTTCTTTGTTTCTTTGGTCTATAAGATGTTCATTTAAAATCTCAACTTCTTCTAATTTTGCAATAAGTTCTTCTTTTGATAAATTACTATATTTCATATAAACCTCCAAAAATAACCTTTATACTATATTAGTATAACATATTTTTTATTTTAATCGTATAATTACAATAAAACATCTACAAAATGTAGATGTTGAGGTTTAAATAAAATTATAATCAGTTACTATTTTTTCTCTTTTACTAACTAGGTCTGTATAGTACTCATATAAGCATAAACCTAAATATGAACCAGATATATTGTAAACATTGTCATATCCAAGATTACCTAATGCCCTAACTGTAGTATATGATCTTTGCCCAGAATGACAATGAAAGTAAACAGGCTTATCTTTTGGTATTTCAGAAAGACGATCTCTAAATTGTGATGTTGGAATATTAATAGCACCAATTATATGACTTTTATTGTATTCTATTTCTTCTCGACAGTCAATTATACAAGCTCCTTGTTCATATAAAGATCGAACTTCGCTTACTTTAATTTGTTTAAATTCTTTATTAAGAATATTTATCCCCGTCATTGCAGCTTGATTAACCACATCTTTAGCATTATTATATAAAGGAGAGTAACTTAGTTCTAGTTCTTCTAAATCATATAAAGTCCCATTCATAGTAATCATCGTTGCAATAACATCAATTCTTTTATCAACATTACCCTTACCAATTGCTTGAGCTCCCAAAATTCTTCCGGTCGGCACCTCAAAAATAAGTTTGAAGTGAATAGGATTAGCATCTGGCATAATTCCAACAATGTCTTTTGGAATTATATATACATAATCAAATTGAAACCCTTCTTTAATACATTGTTTTTCATTTAAACCAGTACTAGCTGCATTTAAATCAAATATCCTAACTGCAGATGAACCGATAACACCTTTATTATTTCTTGGTCTTTTGTATATTGAATCAGCTGCTATCCTAGCTTGTCTTTGGGCTGGTCCAGCTAAAGTTAGTCTTGTTGGTTTATGGGTTAAAGAACTAAAGGTCTGGATAGCATCACCTACAGCATAAATATCATTATAATTAGTTCTAAAATTTGCATCTACTTCAATAGCACCACTTTCCCCCAATTTAATTCCTGCATCTACTGCAAGACTCACCTCAGGTCTAACTCCTATTGCCATAATAACCATTTGCGCTTTAAACTCTTTTTTACTACTTGTTATTACTTTATCATCATTAATTTCTAATAATCCATCATTTAAAACCAGATTTACATTATTATCAATAATTTCTTTATGCAGAATTTGGACCATATCTTTATCAAATGGCATCATTACTTGATCACTTGCTTCGATTAAAACAGTATTAATCCCTGATCCTCGTAAATTTTCCATTACTTCAATACCAATAAATCCTCCACCAATAACAGCAACATCTTCAACATTATGTTCTTTAATATAACTATCAATTCTTCTAATGTCTTCAACATTTCGAACATTAAAAACATGGGGTAAATCAATTCCTTTAATCGATCTAGGCATGATTGGAATTGCACCTGGAGACAAAATCAAACTATCATATTTATCTTCAAATACTTCGTTAGTTTCTAAGTTCTTAACTAATACCTTTTTCTCATTAGGTAAGATTTTTATAACTTCATGTTTGATAAATGCATCAATATTATATAAGCTTTTAAACTTACTAGGATTCATTAAAACTAAATCACCTGAATGTTTTACTTTTCTGCTTAAAAAATAAGGAAGTGCACAATTAGAAAATGAAACATGGGCGCCTTTCTCATACATAGTTATAACTGCTGCTTCATCTAATCTTCTAATCCTCGCAGCTGCTGAAGCTCCACCTGCGACTCCTCCAATTACAATAATTTTATTCATTTAACCTATTCCCTTTCTCTATATATATTACCAAAAAATCGTGAATTAATCTACCTTAAAGCCCCCCATAAAAAAAGCATCTATAAATATTTGTTTATAGATGCAAGAATAATTATATTAAGTTAAGTTGCTAATAGACAATAATGAATAATTTATTAAATATTAGAACCAAAAGGCATAAAACTTAGACTAGCTAATTTAAAGTTTTGTTTTGCAAAAGGAATACCTATTATTGTAATGAAGAATATAACACCAACAATTATATATCCCAACGCAATTTCCCAACCAAAGAAAATAATCCAAATTATATTAGCAATTGGATGCTTATTAAAATCAGTTTTTATAGTTTTTCCAAAAGGGAACAACGAAAAACTTCCAATCTTAAAACATTGCACTCCAAAAGGTATACCAATGATAGTTATACACCATAATAGTCCAATAAAAATCCAAACAAAAAATGACCAAAAGCCAACAAATATAAACCACAAAATGTTTCCGAGTAATTTCATATAATCCCTCCAATACTCTTTATAATTAAATTGTATCAAAAATGATTATTTATGTAAATGTTTTTTTATTTTTTTATCCATAATTTTGGAGAAAATAATATTAGTATTGGAAACAATTCTAATCTTCCCGCTAACATGACTATAGAAAATGTAATTTTTGATAAGTTACTAAATGATGAGAAATTGCCCATCGGTCCTACTATTTCAAGTCCAGGACCAATATTATTTATTGTAGCAGCTACTGCTGTAAAATTAGTAACTAAATCTTTTCCTTCTATAGATATAACTAGAGTAGCAATTATAAATAAAAATATATACGCAGTTAAATAAGAAGTGACACCATTTCGTGTTAACTCATCAATCGGTTTTTTCTCAAATGTTATAGGTCTAATTTGTCTTGGGAATATACTTTGACGTATTTCTCTAATTGCAATCTTAAAATATATTACAATCCTAGATATTTTCATACCTCCACCAGTGGACCCAGCACAAGCTCCTATAAACATAAGAATTATTAAGATTGTCTTTGATAATCCTGGCCAATTATTAAAATTAAATGATGAATAACCAGTTGTTGTAATTATCGAAGCTACTTGAAAACTTGAATGTCTTAAAGTTTCATTGAATGAATTATAAATGTTATAAGTATTAAAAAATATAATCAATATTGCAATAAAGATAATACCTAAATACCATTTTAGTTCTTCACTTTTTAACACAGATTTAATATTACCAATAATAATCAAATAGAATAATGTGAAATTTATTCCAAATAGAATCATAAATACTGTAATAACTGTTTCTATATATACGCTTTGGTAAAAAGCAATGCTAGAATTCTTAATAGAAAAACCGCCTGTTCCTGCTGTACCAAAAGCATGAACTATACTATCAAAAATAGGCATCTTAAATGCTAAGAATACTATTTCGATAATAGTAAGAGTTATATATATCAAATATAATATTCTAGCTGTATATTTAACTCTAGAAACAAGCTTACCTACCTTATGACCCGGACTTTCTGCTTTCATAATGAACATGTTTCGAGAGTTCTGTTGAGATGAAAATGCAAGAATAAATACTAAAATACCCATTCCACCAATCCAATGAGTAAAGCTTCTCCAAAAGAGTATACCTTTACTCATTACTTCAACATCTTCTAATATAGTGGCTCCAGTTGTAGTAAAACCAGAAACAGTTTCAAAAAATGCGTTTATTACATTTGGAATCTCTCCACTAATTATAAATGGTAAACTTCCAAAAATAGATAAAAATATCCAAGCTAATCCTACAATCGCCAAACCTTCTTTTGCATAAATAGATTCATCAGATTTTGTTGTTTTTTCCAGAATAAAGCCAATTACTAGAAGAATTGCAATTGGAATTAAAAAGCTTAAGAAAGTGTCTTCTTTATAAATAACTGAAACAATTAATGGGAGTACCAATAAAATTGCTTCCACCTTTAGAATCTTTGCTAATGTATATAATACTACTTTTAAGTTCATATTACACCTTTAATAACACATCTTGAAATTCTTTAAGATGTTTAATTGTTGTAACAACAACAACACTATCTTCTGCTAATAAGTAATCAGCACCTGTTGGAATTATCACTTTATTATCTCTTACTATACAAGCAATTAATACATTAGGTTTAAACTCTAACTCTTTAAATGTTTTATTTGTGAATGAACAAGTTTCTGTAATGTAAAATTCAGCAACCTCAATTTGATCATTAACAATTTTATATAGATTTCTTACTTGAGTTACTGTATTTCCTAATGATCTTACATATCTAGAGATTTGTAATGCTGTAGTATATTTTGGCGATACAGCTGAACCCAAACCTACTTTTTCTAAAATATTTGAATATGAGTGATGATTTGTTTTAGTAATTACTTTAGGAACTTTAACAGTCTCAGCAAATAAAGACATAATAATATTTTCTTC
The DNA here is from genome assembly GCA_041675825.1 of Bacilli bacterium. Classification (GTDB taxonomy): domain Bacteria; phylum Bacillota_I; class Bacilli_A; order ML615J-28; family CAG-698; genus JAEYQM01. Next base: position 15,916 of record JBAYTC010000022.1, read on the forward strand.
ATCAAACCCAGTTAAAGAAACAAAGGCATCAACATCCTTTAAACCCTCTTCAATAAGTAATGATTGATCACTTCCATCACCAAAAATTATTTCTGCCTCAGGTAACAAATCACTTAGTTCATTACATCTTACCTTGTCGAACTCGATTATTTTAACTTTAATCTTATTTTTTATGAGTTGAGTGGCTAGATAATATGAAATTTTACCTCCACCAATTATCATTACTTTTCTTGAAGATTGTTTAAACACCTTAAGTTTTTTAAATAATGTATTAATATCTTCATGAGAAGCTGTTATAAAGATTTTATCATTTTCTTCTAAAACAAAATTACCACTAGGTATGTATACTTGATTATTTCTTTCAACAGTCGATACCAAAAATCGCACTCCAAATTCACTATGAAGCTTATACAATGGTTTCCCTACTAACATTGAATCCTTAGTTAATTGTAATTCAACAATCTCGGCTTGTTCATTTGCGAAATAGTTTATTTTTGATGAAGATGGATATTTAAGTAATTTAAATATTTCATTTGCTGCTTCAAGTTCAGGATTAACAACTAGATTAACACCTAGTTCATTATACATGAATTCCATTTGCTTAGAATACTCAGGGTTTCTTACTCTTACAATTGTATGCTTTACATTATTCTTTTTTGCAACCAAACTGCATAATATGTTTAATTCATCACTTCCAGTAGTTGCAATTAAAATATCAGCTTTATCAACCTCAGCTTCAAGCTGAATATCAAGACTTGCACCATTTCCAACTACCCCTTTAACATCATAAATATTTACTAATTCTTCAATCAAATCTGCATTAGTATCTATAATAACAATATCATGACCTTCGTTAGATAAATATTCAGTAACAACTTTTCCGACTTTACCTACACCAATAATAGTTATTTTCATAATGACTCCTCGCAACTTTATGTATTAATTATACCATAAATTGTTTGTATATCAAGTGGTGAAAAATATAAAAAGAACACCGAAGTGTTCTAATTTAAATTATGATAGCTTTTTAGCAATAATATTTGCCGCTTTTTTAGGACATAGTCTTGTTAGAAAATCTAAGAATTTTGAATCTTTACCGGCAAGAACTTTATATTTCTCCTTTTGGGTTGCGTCTATTATAATTTGAGCTGCTTTTTGTGGAGTAAGAAGTTTCATTTTAGAAGCTTTTTTATCATCTTTCATTTTCATTTCTGCACCTGAATTTTTAGTAATATTCGTAGCAACCCCACCAGGAAATACTGTTGTCACTCCTACATTAGTGTCTTTAAGTTCAGAATGCAGACCTTCACTTAATAATTTCAATGCCGCCTTTGATGCACCATAAATAGTTTGTCCTGGAACCGGTACAAATCCACCCATACTTGAAACATTTGTAATGTGAGCAATTGGTCTTTTTAATAGTTCTGGTAAAAATGCTTTTATTAAATATAAAGGTCCGTAAAAATTAATATTCATTACTTGTTCAATTTTGGTATACTCTAGATTATTCACATGAATAAAAGGTTGAATAATCCCAGCATTATTAATTAAACCATCTACTTGATTATGGATTTTCATAACCTCTTCAGGAAGTTTATATACTTCCTCCTTTTTGGACAAATCAACTCTGTGTATAGATAAGTTTTTACCTTGATTTCCCGCCAATTCCATTGTTTGTTCCAATCCTTTTTGATCAATATCAATAGCAGCAACTTTTGATTCTCTTCTTAAAAGTTCGAGAACCAATTCACGGCCAATTCCATTGCCTCCTCCTGTTACAACAATAACCTTGTCTTTTAATCTCATAAATAACCTCCTTTATCTATATGATTACATACTTATTATATAACATTAGTAAAAAAAAGTAAAATTATGAAAAAAAACTTCTGGTTATCCAGAAGTTTTACTACTATTTTGTTCTACTTGCCATTTCTCTATCAAGAATGTAGATACCTTTACCATCCATCATTTTAACTTTATCAATTAAAGTATTAAAGTTTGCTTCTTCTTCAACTTGTTCATCAACATACCAATTCAAGAAACTAACTGTTGCATAATCCTTAAGTTCAATAGCCATTGCCATTAACTCATTAATTCGCTTAGTCACTTCTTTTTCATGAGCTAATGAAGCTTCAAGTACCTCTAATACTGAATTGAATTCATTCTTAGGGCTATTAAAACCTGTAATTTCAACTCTTGCACCACGATCATTTAAATATTCCATAAACTTTTCTGCATGCTCTACTTCTTCCTTATATTGAACATTAAACCAACGTTCAAATCCCGATAAGGAAACAGACGCAAAGTAGTTTTGCATTGCCAAGTAAACATGTGCTGATTCTAATTCAAAGTTTAATTGCTTATTAATAGCTTTAATCATTTTTTCATTCATAAAATTTATTTCCTCCATACTATTATATTATATCATAATAGAAAATTTATTAAAAGTATTTAACTTTTTAATTAAATATTTCAAAAAAAAGCTTATTATTTAACTATTTTTATCATAGCAAATAATAAACTCTTTTTATTATTTTGTTTTAAAATCAATTACATCTGAATACATAAACCCATATCTTCCATTCACATCAACTCTTACAGTATATTCAGTATTTGCTATCAAATCAGTAAGTTGAAAATCAGTTATCGGAGTAAAATTATTATTAGTATCTAAAGCATTATAAGTAATTAATTGGACATCATTTAAATAAATAGTATATGTTCTTATTATAGCTAAATCTTCTTTGCTTGGTGTTTCATATTTTAGTAATGCATTTGTTGCAGTAATATCTTCAACTATTAAATCTATTCCCTGTTTATTATTATATTCAAATGTTTTCTCCATTTTACTTCCATCATTAAAAGTAATATTAAAAGTATATTTATTGTCCAATGTAGATGCAAAGTTAGCGAATGTATGTTGATTATATCCCGGTGTTGGAAAAATATAGTAGATTGATGACTTATTTCTATAATCTTCTTGTAAAGTCATCTCTTTAACATTACCAAAGAATTTGGATGACCATTCAAACTTAATTGTTTCTAGATTAAAATTTGGTGTCGCTTTTATTGAATCATATAGTTCTTCGTTTGTTGCTTCTTCTTTAGGACTTAGTTTATGATTCTTTACTTTTCTAGTATTAATTATATCCCCTTTAGCATTAATCATACGAATAATAATTTCATCTTCAACAATATCAATAATATAACCTTTCGCAAAATCTAATGGATCAGCATCACCTATTGCTTTTATCCCTCCACCAAAACCTCTTAAATATGTAACTCCAATTTGATTATTAAATGGATCTTCATCAAGATACATTGTTCTTAGATTATCAGAATGATAATGACCCGCTAAAACCAAATCAACACCATGCTTCTCCATAACAGTCATAAAAGCACGATTATAATCAGTATTACCAACCACATTTACAGGAGCATGTGTTCCAACGATAATAAAATCTTGTTTATTTTCGGTTATTACTTTATCCAGCCAATTTATTTGCTCCCCTTGGTTATAAGGTAAATCAGTATCAATCATTACAAATAATACATTATTGTATACAAAAAAGTAACTGGCTCCAACAAAATCAAGTATCCCATTTCTAGGAAAGTTGAAATAATTAGCAAATATTTTGTTTCTTGTAGAACCTGTTTCATAATGTTCATGGTTTCCTGGAACATTAAAAAATGGCAAATTTTTTAAATTTGAAGTTTTTGAATAAAACTTATCCCAATCTTCACTATTTCCACCTGTATCAACCAAATCTCCTGTTTGAAGAACGAAGTTTATATTTGGTTGAATATTAACAGCAGTACTCATCACTTCATCACTTACCTCAGCACCATCAAAGCCATCATAAAAGTGAACATCAGTCATAAAAAGAAAACTTGTATTATCACCATTTCCTGTTGTAAAATAGTAATCATCAGTATATGTACCATCTCCTTGATTAACACGATACTTATATTTAGTACCTGGTGTCAAATTATCGATTGTAACTCTACATACATTTCTTCTTGTAAAGTCTTTTTCCATACCAACTAATGATTCAAAA
>JBAYTC010000023.1:0-19936 GCA_041675825.1 Bacilli bacterium
ATTCCCATCATAGAACTGAACATTTCTAACATTATTTCTTTCTGCAAATATATTTGCATCAATAATTCCTTCCTTATTAGTATCAATACCTCTTACCTCTTTAACATGAGGTGCTAACATCATACCAATTGTACCAATACCGCAGTAGCAATCAACTACTTTTTCTGTACCATTTAAACGACAAGCTCTTTTAATCTCATCATATAAATCAACTATTTGTCTAGAGTTTAGCTGATAGAAAGCACTAGGTGAAATATCAAATTTCAAGTCTCCTAGTTTCCCTTCTATAGTTAATGTACCAGCTACATTAACAACTTCTTTCCCAAAAATTTCAATAGCTTTCGGATCATTATTAATAGAATAGTTAGCTGATGTAACATTTAATTTTTTTAACACATCAATTAACTTTCGATCTTCCTTAGTCATAATAAATGTAACCTGCACTTGGTTAGTTTCTTCAAACCCTCTAATGACTAAATAACGTAAAGAACCAGTATTTGTCTTTGGATTATAAACATCGATATTAGATTTAGTTAGTAGATCTAATACTTCTGCTCTAGTCTTTAAAACCAAAGCATTCTCAACATCACAATTGTCGATGAATATTAATCTGTTGCTAGCTTTTTCATACATTCCAACAACAACCTGTTTTCCGTCATGTCTTACAGGCAAGCTACTTTTATTACGATAATTCCATGGATTCTTCATACCTAGAGTTTCATAAAACTTAATTTTCTTTAAATCGCCGTCATAATATCTTTCAAATGACTCATAAACTATATTCTTTTTTTCTTCCAGTTGCGCTTCATAAGACAAATGTTGTAGCTGACAACCACCACATTTACCATAAAACTTACATTTTGGTTCTATTCTATCTTTAGACTTTTCTTTAAATTTAGTAATTTCTCCCTTTGCATAGCGATCACTAATTTCAGTTATTTTTACTTCAACTACTTCTCCTGGTAAAGCATTTTCAACAAAAATTGCTTGACGTTTATAATATCCAATACCTTCACCATTAATTCCAATTCTTTTAATTGTTATTAATATTGATTGATTGATTCCTACTTGATTCATATAAATATCAATAATGTTTAAAAAATAAACATTATAACTCCCTTCTTAAACATAATTAAATTATACATTGAGTAGTATACAATAGCAAGATAAAAATATTAATTATAAACATTCTTTATATTATTGTAATTAATGTTATTAGTGTATATCATATATGATTTAAGGTCAAATTTTGTAAATAAATTATTGAAGTCGATTTGTTTCCTACCATTATTATCATTTAAATCATAGGTAATTCTTCCTAATATACTAGTTAAATCACCTCTAAAGTCATAGATACTAATTTCACCTTGATCATTAATTATATAATTCTCATCATCAATAATTAGAAACTGTCTCTCTATTGCATTATCCTCATCCACAATAAATGTTTTAATCATAAATTGATTATCTTTTTTATCAAAATGCACATAATCAATATATGGCATTTTTTTTGCTGTTGTAACCGTACTTTGTATTGGGAAAGAAATGTATTCTTCATCAATTTTATAATATACATAAAATGAATAATTTGTATTAGATTTTAAATCATTAAAAACAACATTATTATTTTCAACCTTTTTTATTTCATCATTCATCATAATATAGTAATCATCAAACACATACCCGTTTTTATCATTTAGTATTGATTCAAATGTAATGGTATTTTCTAATTTATCTTTAACTGAAATAGAAATATCTGGTGATTTAGCAACAACTAATATAGCATTAGAAACACTTCTGTCTCTACCATCTGAAGGAGTATTTACAGTTTTAAGTTCTCCATCTTTTAATATTAACATTGTAGATGATCCACCACCATCTAAATTATATGCCTCAACAGCACCATAATTTTTCATTATTACAGCCATTTCTTTTTGACTAGCTCCAGTCATTCCCGATTGCCTACCATCGACAACCATCATTAATATACTATTATCTTCTTTAATTCCAATCATTGTTCTCGGATGTCTTGCATTTCCAAATGCTGTATCATCTGGGTAAAAGATATTATCATATAATATCGGTTTACCAGCTCCTGTTGCATATTTTATTCCACCAAAATCATCCAAAAATTCATACTGTACTCTAACAAGGGTTCCTTCGCTTAACAATGAATTAAGACTAAGATTATTAGTTTTAATGGCAAAATCACCATCATCAAGAGTAGCATTACCAAATTCTGAAATATATCCTTTTCCATAAAAATCAGAAATTGAATGTGGTAGAGTATAAATCGCATTATTTATTATATGTGAGTTTGTTACATCTATAGGTACTACACTTCGATTCTCCCATAAACCATAGAAAACAGAAGTCTCATTATCTCCTGGTTCTTCATTAACCTTATCTACTATAAATGTTTCAGAAGTGTCATTTAAATAAACAGTAATTTCCATTTTTTCACTTCTCTTAATTGGAACATTACCAAGTAGTGATTTATCTTGATCGTTTAAAAACCCAATTGGTTCTCTTGTTGATGATGCGTCATTATCTGTAGTTTTATAATTTTCTCCATCCGACACATGTATTCCACCAGTTGCAAATGGGAAATCTCTAGTCCCATTTATATCAAAAAAATCGCCATTAATAGCTGCTATAACTTTATAGCCAGGATGATTAAGTTCATAATCACTAGCAATAGATTTAACCGAGGCCATAGTCCATCTAGAATTAGATATCTTAGCCCATGTAACTATTTGTAAATCATTATTCTTTGGAACATTCACCATGTTTATTTCTTGGGGATCTAAATCACCTTCAGTTAAACCAGATTCACCCTTTACAGAAACATGACTTGCTTCAAATGGTAAATTATTTTCTGATACTATATCAGTTTGATTATAATATGCTTCAGCAAAACTAAATGAAGTTGTGTTAATTACATTAAACCCAAATAAACTTGCTAATAAGATAGTATTTATTAATATAAAAATCTTTTTCATTATTTCCTCCATAAAAAATAAAGGCGTTATATACTACTATAACGCCCTATTATTAATTACTACCTGAGTATATACCTTTAATTGCTTGTGCAGTTCGATAAGATGTTATATGTAAATGAACAAGCGCACCATATTTAATATGAAGATTTTCAGGAATAAAATCGACAGTACCATTACCATCATATACATCATATCTGATATATAATTCTAAATCATTATATAAATCTCCAACAAAATCAACAAAAACAGCTTGTGATGCGGTGATGAATTTTGTTTCATCAGCTAGCCTTACCTCTTTTCTAGTAATAGCATTGTCTGGGTCATAATAAACAATATCAAAGACACTTTCATTATTACTTACAGTAATAGACACACCATCTATTCGAGGGGTTCGTTTAGCTGTTGAAGCTTTATCTATAATTACAAGAGAAACAAACTTATCCTCTTTTTTAATGTATAGTTCATAAATATATTGATAGTTTGGTAATAAATCTGTAAATTCGATTTTATTATTTTCAATTAAATGATATTCATCTTGGAATTTAACATAAATCTCATCATATAGTGGATTATCTTCATTCACTTTTGTTTCAAGGGCAAATGAAGATGATGTTATATCAACAACTTCATGTTCGATATCTGGTACTTTAACGGTAATTAAAATGGCATTCGAATCGCTTCTTTCCGTATTATCTGATGGAGAGTTTGTAACTTCGAAATCACCATCTTTTAAAATTAACATTGTTGAAGAACCTCCACCATCAAGATTATAACCTTCAATGGCTCCGTAATGTTTTAATATTGCCGCCATTTCTGCTTGAGAGGCACCATACATTAATTTTTCAGGTTGTCTTCCATCAACAACTGTCATTACAATTGTTCCGTCTTCTTTTACACCTATCATTGTTCTTGGATGTCGATTAGTATCACTACCTGTTTTTTGTCCGTCATATAAAATAGTATTTCCAACACCAACAATATCGCCAATACCTTCATGTGCACCTACAAAATGATATTGAGCTCTTATTTTTGTTCCAATACTAAGTGCCTCAACTACTTCAGGATTGTTTGATTTAATAGCAAAATCACCGGTAGATAGTTCAGCATTACCAATACTTGAAACTTTACCCCTACCGTAGAAATCTTCAGTAGTGCTTCCGGTACCTGATTTATCTTGATGTGAACTAGGTATAGCATAATCTCCATTATCAACTATGAATGCATCTTCTACATTGATTGGTTTGATTCTTTGTGAAGCCCAACCTTCTTCTCTAGCCCATTTAGCATAGTAAATAGAAATTTGATTTTCAGTTGGTTCACTATTAATCTTATCAATTTGAAATTCTTTAATAATTATTCCATTATCATCATAAACTGATAATGTCATATGACTGCTTCTAACTAATTTTTCATTACCAATTAATGTTTCTGTTGAACCATCATTTGTAAATCCGACTGCATTACCAGTTAATGTTTTATAAAATTCACCCATTGAAGCGTGAGCTCCACTTGGTGTTCTTGGAAACATTCTATTGGCATTAATATCAAAGAAGTCGGCATTAATTGCAGCAATAACTCTGTTTCCAGGATTTTTAGCTTCATAATCGGCTGCAATTCTTCTTACTGTAGCTAAATTCCATTGTCCTTGAGAAATATAAGCCCATGGGGTTATTCGAACATCTGTACTTGATGGAACTTCTAAGACATTAACCTGTTGTTGATAATACTTGTTAGCAACAAATGGTTCTGTTATATTAAGCCCCATACTTGTTACCTCACCTGCCGCAGCTGATGTGAAAGCCTTATGTGTAGCTTGCTTAACGCCATTAGGTAATAAATTTTCTTGAATAACTTCATCTACATAGTATTTTGCAGATCCAATATCAGTAACTTCTGATGCTTGGATTAATCCACCATCAAAAACCACAACCAATAATAAAACACTAATAATTAACAATAAAAATTTTTTCATGCTCTTAACCATAAATATTTCTTACACTCTCCTTTAGTTCACTTATTGAATTCATTAAATATACTATTAAATTCATATTCACTTTAACATTTGAGTCTTGTATCTCTTTTTTACCCAATCCATCATTTATATCATATTCAAATTTTACACTAATTGAATTTAGATAAAAATTATACTCTCCTTCAAATACAATATTTCTGTTAATACTCGAAATAGTTACACCGTTGTGTGTTAAATCAACAGTATTTCTGTATATTGCATTATCCGGATCGAAAACATTTAGTACCATTGACATTCCATTAGTTGATTTCGTAACCGAAACACTTTCCACTTTAGGAATAATTTTAAGAGTAGTTACTTTTCCACTAATTAATGTTTGCTCAAACTTATCATCAATATAAGTCCAATATTCATAATTGTACTGAGTATTTGATTTTAAATCAGAAAACATAGCTTTACCATCTATGACTTCCTTAATTTCATCTCCTATCTTTATATATAAATTATCAATACTAGCATCATTATTCACAATATTAAATTCAAGTGAATCTTGATTTCTAATAACTTCTTCTTCAACATCAGGTAATTTTACTACCATTAATAAAGCACTAAGTACAGAACGATCGTAACCATCAGAGGGGCTGTTAGTTGTTATAAAATCTACACCATCTCTAATAATCATTGTAACACTTCCACCACCATCTAATTGATACGCCTCAACAACTCCATAATGTTTTAATATAGCATTTGTTTCATCCATATTAACTCCAACCATATTAGGAGCTTGTCTTCCATCCACTGTGAGTAGTACCACTTTCCCATCATCTTTTCTACCTAAAATCGCTCTTGGATATAGTGAAGTATTATAAGTTGCATTTGATGTGCGATCTACACCATCAACTCTCATTATCGTATGAAATCCTATTCCAGATTCAAATGTGTTTAAAACACCTTCATACTCATATTGAACAATTATCTCTTTACCAATAGATAAAGCATTTTTTAAATCTTCATTATGTGTGGAAATTGCAAATTGTCCTTTTCCTAAACTAGCCTCATCAGCAATTTTAGAAATCTTTCCTTTACCAAAAAAAGCATTTTGGTTGTTCCCAGGTTTGTATGTATACGTAACTGAATTACTCATAAAAGCCAAATCGCTTTTTTCGACAATAAATAGATTTTCCTCAGAAATATTCAATCTTGGAAACGATGTCCCTACATAATAAGGAGAATATAAACTGGATTCATTCTCATTTGGTGATGTATTAACATTTTCAATTAAAAATTTTTGGTCAACTTCTCCTTTTACTGTTAAATACAGACCAGAGATTGCGACTTTATTAATTGATGTATTATTCCAACCTGCATTAAAATAATGTAACTGATCTATACTACCATCATTAGCTATACCCACAATGTTTCCACTTCCAGTTGGTGTAGCAGAAATTGAAAACCACTTTTCATAATCAGCAATCATTGGATAATATGGTTGTGGATAAAAATAATCACTTCCATCAGCGCCAAGCTGAGTCCCAGACTTAGTATAGTATTGGTCCGCATTCATACCTCCAATAACTTTCCATCCAGGATGGTTTAATTCATAATCTTTAGCAATATCTGAAACAGTTTTACGAACAAATCCTGAGTTTGTTGAATCTTTTACAGCCCAAGTAACCAATTTTGAATTATCACTAGTTTCCATTTCAAGAACATTTACTTGCTGCTTGTAATCTACATTTTTCTTAGTAGTTACTCCTAAATCATGCCTAAATAATGCACTATTATAAATTAACTCCTCGTTATTTTCATTAATCTTATAGCTAGCTAAGTTATTATCACTGAATGTTGCAGCTTCAATTTCGAAGTTAAAAACTAAGATAACAAAGCAAAAAGAAATAATAAAAATTAAAAGTTTTTTCATCATATAAATATCTCCACTGTAACTATATTATATAATTTTTATCTAATAATGTAAAGATAAAATATAGTCTTTTGTTTAGAAAATAAAAAACCCCATAACTGGGGTTACATTAAAGGGCTGAATGCTCTTAGGACAAATGCAATTATCTTTTTAAATAAAGGCTGTTGTTTTGCTTCTTCCAATGTAATTTCTTTCGATAAAGAAAGAATATTATCACAATCATTTCTTAGTTCATGGACTGTTGAAGTATTATAAAGTAAACATGAATTTTCAAAATGTAGATATAAGCTACGATAATCAAGATTTACTGTTCCAATCATTGCTATCTCATCATCACTGACAATTGTTTTTGAATGTAGAAATCCCGGAATATATTCATAAATCTTAACACCAGATGTAATCAATTCTTTATAATAGGATTGTGTCACATAAAAAATAATTTTTTTATCAGGTATGTGTGGAACTATGATTCTAACATCAACTCCACTAATTGCTGTTGACTTTAAAGCTGTCAATAATTCATTGTCAATTATAAGATATGGGGTGGTTATATATACATACTTTTTAGCATTATTTATAATACTAATATATACATTTTCTGTGACAAGATGATTATCTACTGGAGAATCCCCAAAAACATGAACGATACCATCAGATTCTTCAGTAATGGTTGGCCTATGTTTATCAAAGTCCTGAATTTCTTTTGTACTAAACTCCCATATTTGAAGAAATAGGACAGTTAAATTCCATACTGCTTTTCCTCTAAGCATTATTGATGTGTCTTTCCAATAACCTAATTTACTGTTCAAATTTATATATTCATCACCAATATTGACTCCTCCAGTAAAAGCGACATTTCCATCAATAATAGTTATTTTTCTATGATCTCTATAATTCATAAATAACGATAGCTTAGGTCTATAGGGATTAAAGTTTACGACTTTAATACCATCCTTAATTAAATTTTTTTTGAATTTAGAATCGATTTTATTAATTGAACCAAAATCATCGTACATAATTCTTATGTCAAGGCCTTCTTTCGATTTTCTTTTGAGAATCTCATAAATTGAAGACCACATTTTTCCTTCACGAATAATGAAATATTCCATAAATATAAAATGTTTAGCTTTATTTAATTCCTCTAACATTTGTGTCAACTGTATTTCTCCAGGAGTTAATAATTTAGTATACGTATTCGCATAATAATCCAAGTGTGTAGTATTTTTAATATACGATGAAATCTTTTTAAACTTATTTTTCATATTTGTATCTATTAAATATCCGTTCATTTCGTGATCAATACGAACAATATTAGATAAATTATTATAGTTCTTTTTAGAATACTTTTGACGACCAAAAAATAGATAAAACATACTTCCGGCTAAAGGTACTGCTAAGACAAATAATATCCAAGAAATTTTATAAGCTGGATTAGCATGACTATTGATAATGAATAAACTCAAGAATACTCCTAATATTTCAAAAATTAGAATTACAGTATATCCAGATGTTCCTAATAACCAAATGGCATATCCAACTATTAATAATTGAATGAGTAAAAATAAGGATACCAAAAATGGTCTACCCATTAAAAACCTAAAAACTCTCTTTAGGAACTTTATCATGTCACACCTCCTATTTGAAAAAAGGCAAACTAATGTTTGCCACTATTTTTTCTCAACTAAAACCTTTTTTAGTCTTGCAAATCTTGGAAGACCATCTTCAAGTGGATAATCAGCAACCCCTTGAATTAATGGTAGTGCATAATCTGCAAAATCTTTACTTAAATGTGTACCGTTATTAATAATCCAATCTAATGGCACGGTTTTTTCTGTATTAGCAACAAGGTTTAAATTTAGTAGCTCATAACTAATCTTATAATCTTCACCAGGTTCACGTTTAAATATAACCATATTATCTGTATTGCCTTCTAGAGCGTATTTAACAGCCATTCTACCAGCATTAAATGCTTCCTCAACATCAGTTTTAGAACCTACATGAGCAGCACAACGTTGTAACAAACTAAATTCAATAGGTCTAACCTTAACATTTAATTCATCACTAATAATACCTGCAAGAATTGATGCAACTCCTCCTAATTGGGCATGTCCAAATGAATCACGTTTTAAATTAGAAGAATATTCAGAAATGTATTTTCCATTTGCATCTTTTATACCTTCAGAAACAGCAATTAATACATTGTTTTTCTTCACTGCTGCAACTTTCTTAACATCTTCAATAAACTTATTCATATCAAATGGTAATTCTGGTAAATAAATTAAATCAGGTCCATTACCTTTAAGACTACCTAAACTTGATGCTGCAGTTAACCAACCTGCATTTCTACCCATTATTTCTACAACTGTAACTAAACTTGTATCATAAACATGAGCATCTTTATATATTTCCATAATTGATGTTGCAACATACTTAGCTGCACTACCAAAACCTGGACAGTGATCTGTACCAAATAAATCATTATCAATTGTCTTAGGTACACCAATTACGCGACATTCCCAATCAGCTGCCTGTAAGAACTTACTAATTTTATTACATGTATCCATGGAATCATTTCCACCATTATAAAAGAAATATCTAACATTATACTTTTTAAATACTTCTAATATTCTTTTATAATCAGTATCATCTACTTCTGGGTTCTTTAATTTATAACGAACTGAACCTAATTCAGACGATGGAGTATTTTTTAGAAAATATAACTCTTCAATATCTTCTTTTCTGATATCAAAGAATCTCTCATCTAATATACCTCGAATTCCATGTTCAGCACCATATATATCAGTGATTAAATCACTGTTTAATGCCTCGATAAATACACCAGCAGCACTAGCATTAATAACAGATGTTGGGCCTCCAGATTGGCCAAATAAAACTGCTCCTTTTAACTCTTTCACAATATTCCTCCTTGTATTTCATTAATATTTATATCATCTATATTTTACTTCATTTAACGGAAATTATCAAGTATTTTAAAAAGAGACTGTTTTCATACTAAACAGTCTTCTTTTTAATAAATATTAATGGAACATCCATCTCATCTTTTGTTAAACCCGCATGGGCTGCTTTAAATCTACCTGCTTCATTTTTAGGATTAATATAGTAATCGCTCTTTGCAATAGCCATATAATCTCCAATGAAATCTTGACCTTTAGAAACATCATCACCTATTAGCCCAGATTTTAAAAACTCATCTTTTGTATATAAGTCAAAATAACATGAAAAATACTTATTAAATTCAACTTTGAATCTTTCTTTGTCTTTAACTGTAAAACTACAACTTCTTCCTTCTATACTTGGTTTTAATGTACATAATTCTTTTAAGGAAAGAAAATTATGAAAATGAATTTCCAGTACATCAACTAATCCATGGTCGGCAATAATAATAACACATGAATCTTCACTTAAATCTGTTTCAAGTTTTTCAAGATCTTTTTGAATCTCTTCTAATTTCATTGTAACTTCATTACTGAAACATCCATATTCATGAATTAAATTATCCGGTGCATCCCAATAAGCATATGTGAATGATTGTTCATCTTTTTTATTTGATATGGTGATAATTTCATCAATTAAACTTGAAAATGATTCAAAACCATTTTCCATAAAATGAGGCATTAATTTATAACACTTTTTAAAACTATCATAATATGGAGTGTAATTTATGTTATCACTAACAATATTGTCATCCAATAATTCACCAGTATAATAATCCTCATTTTTAAATAAAACAATGTTTTTATCAACTGATTTAAAATATTGATACCATCCTATCCACCCACTTTCACCTGGAAGAACTCCTGATTGCAAACATGTGGTCGCTGCAACAGTTGTAGGAGGGAAAATAGAACTAATCGTATCAATTTTGTTTTTATTTAATATACCTTGTTTACTTAAATTATTAAGAATATTAACACCCAAACCATCTAGCAATAATAAAGTTACCTTGTTATAATCTTTAATCAAGTCATCTACTAATTTAATTGACTTATATTTGGACTTATTACCAAACTTTTTTTGAAATGAACTAGCAAGATTGACTAAACAATTATCAAAATTAGGCTTTTTTAACTCAAAATTCTTAATATTATATTTTTCATTAATATAATCATCAATTATACTCACATATAATTCAAAATTATTATTATAATCAAATTTGTTGTTTTCATGTAATAACTCTAAATATGAAATCGTATAATGGCGATTATTGATATATACAATTGCAAACTCATTGTTGTTATTCTGATAAATATATCTTCCATCTCTTTTACCAAAATCACTAAAATAATAATCATCCTTAATTAGCAATTCTTCAATGATGGGTAAATCATTTATAGTATCAATAATAATTTCTTTATTTACAGGATACATCGTAAATAAATGATTATTTTGAATAATACTATAAGATATCTCTATGTTGCTTTTTTTAGTAATTTTTATCATTATACACCTACTATATATTATATATCTTGCTATACTTGTTGATTAAATAATTAACATAATATTCTGGATTAAACTCTTCATTAATCGCTTTTTGAATTATATCTTTTGGATACATTGTAGATCCTACTAAGTGAATTTTATTTTTCATCCATTCATTAATGGATTTTGTTGTCTTTGAAAGTAAAGTTTGTTTAATATCGACTTCTTTTTCTAGATGATAATACAACTGAGCTGAATATGCTGAACCTAATGCATAAGTTGGGAAATACCCAAACATTCCTCCTGCCCAATGAATATCTTGGAGAACACCTTTTTTTGCAGACTCGACTTCAATTCCAAAATAATCATAAAACTTCTCATTCCATGCATTTTCTAAGTCTTTAACTTCTAAATCTCCATCAAATAATGCTCTTTCCAAATCAAATCTTAGCATAATATGTAAAGGGTAAGTTAACTCATCAGCTTCTGTTCTAATAAAAGATGCTTCTACACGATTAATAAACATATGAAACTCGTCCAAACTGACATCTTTTAATTGCTCATTAAATAATGATTGAAGTTTAGGATAATGTGCTTCCCAAAATTCATGACTTCTTCCCAACATATTCTCATACAGTCTAGATTGAGATTCGTGTAAGCTCATTGAAGCTCCACCACCTACATTTGTATCATTTAAAACTGGATCTATTTGTTGTTCATACAAAGCATGACCCAATTCGTGAATACAACTAAATATCGATGAAGTAAAATCATGTTCGTAATAATGCACAGTAAATCTTACATCATTGCTTCCAAACCCACTAGTAAACGGATGTTCAGATTCTTTCATTAACCCATGATTTCGATCAAAACCCAATACATCGATTAAATAATCACAAAACTCTTTTTGCTTTTGAATATCAAAACCTAATTTAGCAAAATCAGTGCGGATATTTATATTAGATTCTTGAATTTTTTTAAAGAAGGGAACAAGTCTTTCTTTTAATAAACCAAAAAAATCATCTAAAGTATCAACAGTCATTTTTGGTTCATACATATCAAGAAGCACATTATAGCCCTTCATATTATCTTCTTCAAGATATTTAATAAATTTTCTTTGCATTGATACAATTTTTTCTAAAGTTGGATAAAAATCTTCAAAACTATTATTATTCTTAGCTTTAGCCCATATTTCTTGACTTTGTGACATCAAAACTTGAAACTCAATATATTCATTCATTGGAATTTTTAATGTGCGATCATTTTCTTTCTTGGCTAGTTCTATCTCATGCTTTAAAACAGGATCTAATTTATCCTTATTTTCGTTTAATTCATTAACTAGTTCAAGATAATCTTTTGATGTTTGTAACAAATAAGCTTGTTCAGATAAAACACCAACATATTTTCCTCTATCTTCAAAAGAACCTTTAGGTGCTTCTGTTGCGGAATCCCAGCTAATCATATACATTGCATAATTATACGCCTTTAGTTTTTTACGAATTAATTCGTATTCTTTAATTGTTGTTTCCATAATAGTCCTTTCTTTTTTTCATAGATATATTATAACATTTTAGTAAATAAAATTGAAGATAATTATTTAAAATCTTTTTTATTCAAAAAAACATTAAAAAACGTCAATAAATCCTTAATTAGAGAAGATTAACTTTATAAGTCTAGTTAATTATTAATTAACTTTTTCTTAAGAAGGGTTTAATTAAGTTTAATTTGGAAAAATATAAAACTAAAAAAACATGGGTTTTACCCATGTTTTTTCTATTTTGCATTAAGCAAAACTACAGTTTCAATCCCCGTTGTTTGCGGGAACATATCTACAACTGTAACTTTATCAACCTCATATGCAGCGCTTAAGATCTCTAAATCTCTAGCAAGTGTAGCAACATCACATGATACATACACTATCTTTTTTATATTGGATTCAATTATTAAATCCAATACATTTTTATCAACACCTTTTCTTGGTGGATCGATAATGATTGCATCAAGTCCCTTTTCAATATACTCACTCATTTTTTCTTCTACTTTGCCAACTTCAAACTTAGCATTTGTAATACCATTTAAATCAGCATTATTAATAGCATCAGCTATAGCTTCTTCAATAATCTCAACCCCATAAACTTGTTTTACTTTAGAAGCGATGTATAAAGATATTGTCCCAACTCCACAATACCCATCCATTATAATATCATTTAATGTCGGATTCAAGTATTCAACAACGCGATCATAGAGTTTAACAGTCTGTGTACGATTGATTTGAAAAAATGAGTAATGAGATATCTTAAAATCTAAATCTCCAAGTCTATCTATTATC
The DNA here is from genome assembly GCA_041675825.1 of Bacilli bacterium. Classification (GTDB taxonomy): domain Bacteria; phylum Bacillota_I; class Bacilli_A; order ML615J-28; family CAG-698; genus JAEYQM01. The sequence continues at coordinate 13,665 of JBAYTC010000023.1, forward strand.
GTTTTACTTCCATATAATAATACCGAATCATTACCTAAAATAACATTAGTTTTTCTTAAATTAATATTTAATATAACTGATACTATTTGTGGATATCTTGATGTTAATTTTTCAACAATCTTATCTACAAAAGGTAATTTTTTTGAATTAGCTACGATAACAACCATAACCTCATCTTTATAATTAGTCCTTAAAATTACATGTCGAATAATTCCTGTATGATTAAACTCATTATATCCAGGTATTTTATATTCGTTTGCTAAGTTTTTAATGAAGTTGATAATGTCATTGTCGTATTCAGGTTGAATATAACAAGTTTCAAAAGGAATGATATCATGAGTTTTTCTTTTGTAATACCCACATATAGTTTTTCCCTTTTTATTTCCAAAAGGAACTTGAATTTTATTACGATAATTGTAAGGATTATCCATTCCAATAACATCATCTACTTTTATATCTAAATGACCTATTCTTTTAAAAGTTGACTCAGCAATATTTACTTTATATTCTAATTGTTTAGAATATTCTAAATGTTGAAGATGACAACCACCACACTTGTCAAAAATACCACATATCGGTTTTACCCTAAATGGACTTTTTTCATTAATTTCAATTAAATTTGCATATGCAAAGTTTTTATTAACTTTACTTATCTCACATGTTACTACTTCATCATATAATGTGTTTGGTACAAAAATAGCAAAGCCATCCAATCTTCCTACACCAAATCCATCATGATTAATATCAACGATACTAATTTTTATTCTATCCCCTATTTGCATTTATTCCACCATTATCCATCCTATTATTATTAAGGCTATTGATAACATAACAATTAATATGGTTATCCATAATTTAGAAAATATAGCCGGAACTCTATTCTTCCTGAATATTACTAAATATAATGCATATAAACCAGTTGTCATCAGCAAATATCCGACAAAATCACTTACTATTGTTAACATAATAACACCTCTATTTTTATTATACTAATAAATAACCCTTTTGTAAATTAAATAATATAAACTCCTAATACCAACTAGGATTAGGAGTTTTTGCTATTTCTTGATTTCTTCGTTTATTATTGCTTTGCTAACAGCTTCTACAACCCTTAAATCAAATGGATTAGGTATTATATAATTTTCTGTTAATTCTTCCCTAGCAATGACCCCAGCAATAGCAAATGCTGCAGCAAGCTTCATTTCTTCGGTAATTTTTTTTGTTCTACAAGCAAGTGCTCCCTTAAATATACCAGGAAATGCCAAAACATTATTTATTTGATTTGGATAATCACTTCTTCCAGTTGCAATTATCTTAGCCCCACCTTTTATGGCTTCTTCTGGCATAATTTCCGGAATAGGATTAGCTAATGCAAATACAATAGGATTTTCAGCCATTGTTTGTATCATTTCTTTAGTAACTATACCTGGTGCACTAAGACCGACAAAAACATCAGCATTTTTCATAATACTAGATAGTGTATTGTCGTGATTAATCGGGCTAGAAATAATTTTTTCATCTAATAATTCTTTAATAATAAAATTTTGTTTTTCATAACTATTAAAATCAATTACCCCTTTAGCGTTGGTTGCATATATATTTTTTACACCCAAACTCTTAAGCAGTCTCATTACTGAACTACCAGCAGCTCCAGCACCACTAACAGCAACATTCATCTCATTAATTGGTTTATTAATTAATTTAGATGCATTAATTAATCCCGCACCAACAACTATAGCTGTTCCATGTTGGTCATCATGAAAAACTGGAATATCTAATTCTTCTTTTAGTCGTCTTTCTATAGTAACACATCTAGGAGCAGAAATATCTTCTAAAATAATCGCCCCGCAAGTAGGAGCAATAATCTTAACAGTTTCAATTATTTTCTCAGGATCTTTTGTATCTAAACAAATAGGAAAACAATCAATATCAGCAAACTTCTTCAACAATAATGCTTTTCCCTCTAATACTGGTAATGCTGCTCTTGGACCAATATCTCCTAAACCTAAAACAGCAGTTCCATCACTAATTATTAAAACCATATGCCCTTTTGAGGTATACAGATATGATTTATCTGGATCTTTTTGAATTTCTAAACAGGGATAGGCAACACCTGGTGAATAAGCTAATGATAAATCATGAGCATCATCTAACTTAATTCTTGAACTAATACTAATCTTTCCATTTTCATGGATTTTTAAAGCTTCTTCTTTCATTTAATCCTCACTTAAATACTGAATTTCCATAAATATCATACGCTACAATTACCGGAAAGTCCACAACTTCTAGTTTAAAAATTGCTTCAGCTCCTAAATCTTCAAATGCTATAACATCCATTGATTTAACACATAAAGACAGTTTAGCACCTATTCCACCAATTGCCATTAAATATAGTATTTGATTATTTTTGGCTAAATCTATGATTTCCTCACTTCTAGGACCTTTTCCTATTGTACAATTTATCATTTTTAAATGTTTCATAAAGCCATCCATCCGATATGCAGTAGTCGGACCAATTGACCCTATTCTTCCATTAACTGTTGGCGTAGGACCAGTATAATAGATACAAACATTATTTAGATCTAATGGCAATTTTTCATTATTTAAAATAAGTTCGATTAATCTCTTATGAGCTGCATCCCTGGCTGTATACATTGTTCCAGTTAAATATATATAGTCACCTGCTTTTAAGTCTTTTTTAACTTCATTTGCAATTGGTAAAGATACTTTCATTAGATAATCATCTCCTTATGTCGACTAGCATGACATTGAAAATTAACAGAAACTGGTAAAGAGGCTATGTGACAAGGACCAACATTGACCTTTACTGCAATAGCTGTAGTTTTTCCACCTACACCCATCGGGCCAATATTTAGTTTATTTATTTCTTCAAGTAGTTCAACCTCAAGTTTTCTGGCGATTTCATCATCTGCCCTATCATCTAAATCTCTAATTAATGCCATTTTACTTAAAATTGCACTCTCTTCAAAATTTCCACCAATTCCCACACCAACAATCATTGGTGGGCAAACTCTACCACCTGCATTTTTAACTGCATCAATTATGGTATTTTTTACTCCATCAATACCGCTTGTTGGAACTAACATTTTAAATGAGCTTAAATTTTCGCTTCCAGCACCTTTTGGACATATTGTAATCTTTACTCTATCCCCCAAAACAAAACGAGTATGAATGATACAAGGGGTGTTAGTTCTCGTATTAACCCGATCCAAAGGATGTCTTACTACTGACATTCTAAATCTTTCATCGATATATGCTCTTTTAATTCCATCATTTATTGCATCATCAATTAGGAAGTCAAAATGCACTTCATTTCCAACCTCGAGAAAACAAACAACAATTCCTGTATCTTGACATATTGGAATTCTATTAGTTCTGGCAATATCGGAATTTTCTATTATTTCTTTTAACACAGTTTTACTTAAAAAATCTTCTTCATTAATTAAACCAGACTTTAAACTTCTAATCATTTTATCATCTAAATCATATATAGAGGAAACTGCCATTTCATAAACAGCATCACTAATTTGTTTATAACTTATATTTCTCATAAATAAACTCCTACTTATCCTTAATTATTTTAGTTTAACTGGCATAACGCCTGTTGCTACAAATTCATTTTTGATTAGTGAAATAACAGCTTCAACTGATGAGGCATAATAACCAAAAGTTGAAAGATGATTTAATACATTTGGAACAAATATTATATCATAGGGGTTTCTAAGGGATATTAACAGCAAATCTTCATGATTAATTAACAATTGATTAACTAAATCTATCTGAGAAGATGTAATATTCTCCACAGCTATAATTACTTTATCATAATCTTTGGATTTTAATGCAATCTCATTTATTTTTGTATTATTAATAGTAGTTCCTATAACCTCATAATCAGTAATCATTCCAAGACTTGAAAAATGTTTATTTGCAACATAAGCAAATGAATTTTGTGAACTATTTACAGTTAACCCAGGTTGTAAAGGATATCTAGTACAAATAGTAGAAATGAATAATGTTGATTCATTAACATTATATAAATCAATACTTCCTTTAGACATGGTCAAACTTTGTTCAACCAATGCATTGTTATTTTGAGAATGTTTATAAAAATCTGCTTCACTTAAATTATCCTTAGGTAAATAATCTTCAAATAAGTTATATTCTAATTTCTTCATAAGGATTCTTAAAACCGAATCATTAATTTCTTCAATTCTAATAGTTCCATTACTTATAGCCTCAATAACTCCATCATATGCTTGCATTGATAAAGTCGTTGATTCCCCATATAATAGCATATCAACTCCTGCATTTATTGACAATATCGCCGCTTCTTTTACCCCAAAATTATTAGAAATAGCATTCATATTCATTGAATCAGTCATAATTATTCCATCATATCCTAATTCTTCTCGAAGTAAGTCATTTATCACTTTATGTGATAGTGTTGCTGGATATTTTGTGTCAAGTGCTGAAAAGATTATATGAGCTGTCATAATTGAATCAACACCACTTTCAATGGCATCAATAAATGGGGCTAACTCAACATCGTATAATCTATCCATACTATGATTAATTAATGGTAACCCATAATGACTATCTACTGCAGTATCTCCATGGCCTGGGAAATGTTTTACTGTTGTCATAACATTACTATCATTTAAACCCTGCATCATCTTAATACCATATTCAGAAACTTTATCCTGATTATCAGAGAAACTTCTAATTCCAATAACTGGATTTAAGTAATTATTATTAACATCTAGTACTGGAGCTAAATTTAAATTTACACCGAAATTACGTAATTCGATTCCTGAATATTTGCCCACATCATAAGCATTTTGCGAATTATTCGTCGCTGTTAAACCCATGGCTCCAATAAAATGGGTAGCACTGTTAGCAAATCTTACTACCATTCCACCTTCTTGATCCATCGATATAAAAGCTGGAATACGGGTTTCGCTGATTGTTTTGTTTTGTATATCAGTAGATAAATCTACAACCAAAGAATCATTTGTAACATTCGGACCAAAATATATGAAATTCCCTATTTTTTTGTTAGTTATTGCTGAAGATAGGGAATTAGGCATTTTTGTACCACTAAATCCAACTATAAACATTTGACCAACTTTTTCATTAATAGTCATATCCTCAAGAATTGCTAAAGCCTGTTCTTTTAATAGTTCATCTTGTTGCGGCTCATCTATAATCGGATCTTCATCATCAGGAAAATTCGTATTAGGATCTTCATTATCATTAGGATCTTCAATTACTGGATTATCTTCAATTTCATTATTATTATTTGTACAAGATATTAAAAATATTGGTAATAACAATAGTAACAAAATAATTAAAATTTTTTTCATAAGCACTCATCCTTTATTTAATTATAGCATAAATAGGATACATAATCTATTACTACGAAAAAAAAGTTATGTTCAAAAGAACATAACTCTAATTTTTTTACTTATTTTCTTGTAACTAAGTATTTAGCAGTACGTACAAATTGAGATGTATAACTCATTTCATTGTCATACCAAGCAATAACTTTAACAAGTTGTTTTCCATCAACAGTCATAACTGAAGTTGATTGAGCATCAAATAATGAACCAAAATGAGCTCCGATTACATCTGATGATACAATTGGATCTTCTGTGTAACCTAAAGTTTCATTTGCAGCAGCTTTTACTGCAGCATTAATAGCTTCTACAGTTACTTCTTTTGCTGGTTCAAATACTAAGTCAACAGCTGAACCTGTAATAGTTGGAACACGTAATGCCATTCCATCTAATTTGCCTTTTAAAGCAGGTAATACTTGACCTACAGCAGCAGCAGCTCCAGTTGTAGTAGGAACGATATTTGCAGCAGCAGCACGTGCACGACGTGAATGAATACCTTTTGAGTGTGGTCCATCAAGAGTGTTTTGATCGTTAGTGTAAGCATGAACAGTTGTCATGAAACCTTTAACGATTCCAAAGTTTTCATGGAAAACTTTAGCGATAGGAGCTAAACAGTTTGTTGTACAGCTTGCAGCTGAAATAACTGTTTCAGTTCCATCTAATACTTCATGGTTAACATTATAAACGATAGTTTTCATATCGCCTTTAGCAGGAGCTGAAATAATTACTTTCTTAGCACCAGCTTGAATATGAAGTTCTGCTTTTTCTTTTGAAGTAAAGAAACCAGTACATTCTAAAACAACATCAACATCTAACTCTTTCCAAGGTAATGTACTTGGATCTTTTTGAGCATAA
>JBAYTC010000024.1:0-18851 GCA_041675825.1 Bacilli bacterium
TAATTCAACAGGTAAAAGCATAGTTTCTAAAGCATCTATTTCTAAAGTTAATTTATCAATCTCTGTTTGTTTTTCTTCCAATTCAAGAAGATGATCATTATACTCTTCTTCTAAATCCATAATCTCTTCTTCTTTATTGTTTATTTGTGCTTCAATTTCTAAAATTTCTTCACTTGTAAGTTCAGGATTTTCTAAACTAGTAAGTAAAACTTCAAGTTCTGCTTTCATAACATTAATAGCTTCAATTTCTAATTCCAAATTAGCAGTTTCTTGAGCATATTCAACTTGTAAACCTGCCAACTCTTCTTCTAATTCAGCAATTTTTTCATTTATATGTAGAACAAACTCTTCATAATTTTCATGTTTACTTAAAGTAATTTTAATATCTCTAATTTGATTTCTAATTAACTCAATATTAGCAAACTCTTCTTTTAATTCTTCTTTTCGTTCTTTAAATTCTTCTTCAAATTCGTGATTAATACCTTTTTGTGCTTTAATTTTCTCATGTGATAATTGAACCAAGTCTTTAACTTTCATTTCCATTAATTCTTCAATAGAAAGTTCTGGATTAAGCTCTAATTCCAACAATAACATCTTAGTTTGACCTAAAGGTAAACCTAACTCAGCTGCCTCTTCTGCATACATCTCTAAAGTTTCTTCACTTACTTTTCCAAATATACCATTATTAGTAAAATATTGATTAATTTTTAATCTTAATCTCTCTTGATATCTAACTTTACTTTCTTCATTACCTTGTACATCAACAAATACTTCAGTATCAGTTGCCTCTACATCAATATAACCAGCTTCAACTGCTTCTTCAACAATCACTTCAGCTGCTTCTTCAACATCCATGCCTATAACATCTATATCTGCTACAATAACATCTCCATCTACATTAAGTGGTATAACATCCGTAACTTCTCCATCTTCATTTACTAACATACCAACCTCAGGATTAATTCTTAACCCAACAAAAGTATCAACTTCACTTGCTTTTGTACTACAACCAGCCAAAAATAATATCCCTAAAAATAATGTTGTTATTAAAATCTTAATTTTCATAACTATATCCTCCTTGTTACGTTAATAAAACAATTGAGAATCGTAAAACGTTGGTATTTTTTTAAAAATATTATAAAAATAATTTGATTTATATATATATTATATCACTTATTAAAATATAATAAATAAAAATGAGCCATATAGGCTCATAATTAGTTATAATTTGTTTAATACATTTTCAACTTCTTTGATAACTTTTTCTCTTAAATCAATATTAGGAAAACTTCCAAGATATAATTCCAAAGCCCAAATTATAGCACCAGTTGCTGGTGGGACTTCCAAAACTATAACATCGCAATCTCTTTTAGTAAACTCATTAATACATTTTTTAAAGTGATTAATCAAAACTGGACAATTTCCCTTGACCCAAACACTTCCCGCCAGAACGATTTGAACTTGACCCTTAAAAGTTAGTCCCGTAACAACTCCTCCTGCACTACGAGCCAAATTTTCAGCCATTTTGACGATGATATCAAGGGCTACCTCATCACCATTGTTAGCTTCTTCAAAGACAGCTTTAGTAAGTGTAGTATAGTCAACTTTTCTTGTTAGATAGTAGTCACTAATATTTTCCATTAAATAGTATTTATCTTTAGTCCCAAGTAAATTAAAGACATGTGAAGTTAATTTTGTTGGCTTTCCAAAACGATATGCCTCATCATAACAAGCTCTTACAGCTTGACGTGATACATGATATCCTCCTGCTTCATCCCCAACAATAGCTCCAATTCCCCCAACTTGTAAATAATTACCTTCTTCATCAATGCCACCACTTGAAGTACCTGTCCCATTTATTGAACAAACTCCATATCCATTAGTAGTTCCTGCCTTAATTCCTAAAAAAGAATCATTTACAACTCTAAAATTCTTAAATCCTAATCTTGAGGCCACATCTTCAAGCTTCGTTTTTTGAAATGGTGTATCAACACCAGCTAAACCAAAGACAGCTGAAGCAATATGATCTACAGTTATTTTGTTTTTTTCAAAGAAAGGGTCTAAAATACTCTTCATAACCCGATAACTTCCTTCGAAACTATCTTTTAAACCTTCATGAGAACAAGTTCCACTACGAATAAAATCTATTAACTTCCCATTCACATCAAACAAGAAGTAATCCGTCTTGGTATTTCCCCCATCAACCCCAAGAATATACATTTATTCACCCTTGAAGAATTGAGGTAAGTATGTTTTGTGGGCTTCAAGCATTTCTTTAAAGCAAGGATAGAAACTCTTATAGTCACCTACTAAAGGATTTATAAGTAATGCTTTAACCGCCTCATCTTCATCTCCTGTTAAAGCTGCTCTAACAGCATGTTTTTCATAAGCTTTCATCATTTGCATATATTCTTTAATATGTTCATTTTCAAACTTCGCTTTGATTGGATGTGCACCATCTTTATCAATTCTAGCACTAATTTCAATAGCATCATTATCATCCATAAAGCTAATAGCACCTTTGTTAAGTAAATTAACTACTTGTACATCACCACGATCATTATAAATTGAATCAACTAAGTTAATTGCAACCTCACTATATCTAGATCCACCACGTTTACTTAAAAGTTCTGGTTTATTATGTATTTCACTATTTGAATAAATCTCAAGAAGATTTTCTTCAATATCCATACATACCTCACCACGACACTTCTCAACATTCTTAGCATTCTCTAATTTGTGGTCCTTGTAATAATAATATTCTAAATAACTTGAAGGAATAGCACCAACAGCTTTAATTAGTTCCGGAGTAAACCCACTTGCTGGAATATTCTTCATAGCTTCTGAGTTAATACCTTCCTTAATTGCAGTTTGTAAATAGTCTTTTCCATCATGAACAATTGAAGTAACCCAACTTAAATGATTTAATCCAACATATTCAACTTCTGCATCTGTTAAATTAAGACGCTTCTTTAAACTATCAATCATATTAAGGGGAACATTACATAAACCTAACATTTTAATATTAGTATAATTAAGTACAGCTTCTGTAATCATACCAGATGGATTGGAGAAATTAATCAACCATGCATTTGGACATAACTTTTCCATACGCTTTGTAATATCCATAATAACAGGAATAGTTCTTAATCCCTTAAAGAACCCGCCAATACCATTTGTCTCTTGACCAATCAAACCATATTTTAATGGGATTCTCTCATCTAATACTCTTGCAGGAAGTTTTCCTACACGAATTTGTGCCATAACAAAATCAGCTTGATCTAATGCTTCATCAAGATTAGAAGTTAATACAACCTCAGTATCCATACCAGCAAATTCAACCATTCTCTTACATAAAGAACCAACAATATTTAGTTTTCTTTCATCAATATCCATTAAGTAAAGTTTTTTTACAGGTAATACGTCTTTTTTATTAATGAATCCTTCAATGATTTCTGGAGTATATGTAGACCCAGAACCAATAATAGCAATTTTTAATTCCTTTTTCATTTGTTTCTCCTTAATTTTATAAGAGCAGTTGAGATTAATCAACTGCCTTATTATCTTCTATACTTATGATTTCAAACATTTGATCAGCATCTTCTTTTTTTGTGGAAGAAAGAAGAGCAAGAACTTTTACTATAACAGTTTTTTTGAAATAATTTATTTGTATAATATCTCCAACTTTTAAAGTTGTAGAAGGTTTAGCAACACGGTCATTAACAAATATTTTCTCATCATTTGCAGCATCGGTTGCAACAGTTCTACGTTTAATAAGTCTAGAAACTTTTAAAAATTTATCTAATCTCATGATTACTCACTTTTAGGATCTACAGTATTATCATCAGAACTTTCTTGGGCTGTTTTAGTTTCCTCAGAATTCTTTTCAGCCGCTTGTGATTCTTCTTCTACTTTTTTCTTAGAAGCTTCCATAGCCTCTAATTGTTTTTTGTAGATTTCTTGAAGTTCAGCTTCTTTTTCTTGAGCTATTTTTTCAGCTTCAGCTTTAGCCTTCTTCTTTTCCCACCAACCTAATTTTCCAGTTTCAACAAGTTCATAGATATCTTCTTTTGTTAAAGTTTCAATTTCCATTAAATGATCTGCAACTAAAACTAATATATCTTTATTTTCTGTAAGAACTTCTTTAGCACGATTATAACAAGTGTTAATGATATCTCTAACCTCATGATCTATTTCTAAAGCTACTTGGTCAGAGAAATTCTTATCAGTCATATAGTCTCTTCCTAAGAAGACAGAACCAGCTTGGCGTTCATATTGAATCGGACCAAGTTTACTCATTCCGTATTCAACAACCATTGCCCTAGCAATTGCTGTTGCCTTTTGAAAGTCATTGTGAGCTCCAGTTGTAATTTCACCAATCATTAACTCTTCACTAACACGACCACCTAATATACCAGTAATTCTATCTAATAAACCAGTTTTAGTTTCAAAGAACTTTTCTTCTTCTGGTGTCATCATTGCATAACCACCAGCTTGTCCTCGAGGAACAATAGTAACTTTTTGAACGATTTCAGCATTATCTAACTTAATACCTAAAATAGCATGTCCAGCTTCATGTAATGAAACCATTCTTTTCTCTACTTTTGAGTAAGTTCTGCTTCTCTTTGCTGGGCCCATTAATACTCTATCAATAGCCTCATCAATATCATAAATCTTAATTTCTTTACGATTTTCTCTTGCAGCAAGAAGGGCAGCCTCATTAAGTAAATTCTCTAAATCAGCTCCACTAAAACCTGGAGTTCTTTTTGATATATCTTCAAAATTAACTTTAGGAGATATTTTTTTATTTCTAGCATGTACTGCTAAAATTGCAGTTCTTCCTCTAACATCAGGGTTACTCATCGTAATTTGACGATCAAATCTACCCGGACGAAGTAAAGCAGGATCTAAAACATCTGGTCTATTGGTTGCAGCCATAATAATTACGCCACTATTCTCACCAAATCCATCCATCTCAACAAGCAATTGGTTTAATGTTTGTTCACGTTCATCGTGACCTCCACCTAAACCAGCACCTCTTTGACGACCTACTGCATCAATCTCATCAATAAAAACTATACATGGAGCAGTTTGCTTAGCCACTTTGAACATATCACGAACTCTACTAGCCCCAACACCAACAAACATCTCAACAAAATCCGATCCAGATATTGAGTAGAATGGAACCTTAGCCTCACCAGCAACAGCACGAGCTATTAAAGTCTTACCTGTTCCAGGAGGACCCATTAACAAAATACCTTTAGGGATTCTTGCTCCAATATCATAATACTTCTTTGGAAATTTTAAAAAATCAATAATTTCTTGCATTTCCTCTTTTTCTTCATCTGCACCAGCAACATCTTTAAATGTAGTAGTAGAAGCACGATTTAACTTAGCACGACTTTTCGCAAAATCAAATGCCTTATTATTGCTACCTGATGAATTCTTAAAGATAATAATCAAGAATACAATTAAAGCTATTGGAATACCAATCGAAATTATTAATCCAAAAATATCTACTTCATTTAATTCTTTTATCTCCAAGGTGAAATTCGCACCTGGAGCACTTCTTAATTCAATAATTTTATCATACAAAATTTGATTATCAATTACAGTTACAAAATCCCTGTCAGCACCATCAACTTTATAAACACCTCTTACATTATACAAAGAAGCATTTGCGCCAGATCCAGCTGGGATAATAACAACTTCCGTTACTCTTCCCTCTTCGATATAGCTAATTAAGTCAACAGGATCAAGTTCTTCTGGACGGTTTGCATTTCGGCCAATTAAAGCAATAATACCGATAACAACAAACACGATTACTAAAATCAGTCCTAGATCTTTTCTAGAAAACATTCCTGATTTCGGTTTCATTTTTGGTCCTTGAGCCATCTTTTTCCTCCTTAATTTTGATAAACACTAGGTTTAAGTACACCTATATATGGAAGATTACGATACAATTCATTATAATCTAATCCAAACCCAACAACAAATTTGTTAGGAATAACATAACCAATGTACTTCGGTTCAATACCAGTAATTTTACGACCTTCTGGCTTGTCAACAAGCGTAATTGTCTCAACAGAGATTGCATTACGCGATTTCATTAATTTAATAACTTCAAATAAAGTTAGTCCAGTATCAATTATATCATCAACAAGAATAACATTACGATTTTCAATACTAGTATTAATATCTTTTAATATTTTAATATGTCCTGTTGAATTGACACCATCATAGCTAGATACATCAATAAACTCCATTTCCATATCACAGTCAATGTGTTTAACTAGTTCAGCCATAAATGGTATAGCTCCTTTTAATAAACCAATAAGAATTGGCTTTTTTCCCTCATAGTCCTTAGTGATTCTTTCACCAAGTTCTTTACACTTTTTCACAATCATATCATGTGAAATAAGCACTTCTTCAATACATGGATTAATAGTCATTTTCATTCTCCTTTAGTGTAATTACTATATCACATTCTTCTTTAGGAGTAAGGTTAATACTTCTTGCATGATTAAATACGGCAAGGACTTCATCATCCTTAACTAACACAAAGGTATTTTTTCTTTGTGTAATAGGTATTTTATTATCAATTAGAATTCTTGCGACCTTCTTGGTCCCAAACCCTAAAGAAATACTATCACCAGATTCATACTTACGTACTATAACTGGTAAGTCCTTACTATTATACCATATTTTAGAGTTATTGGCCAAAAAAACGTTATTTTTTTTCGATACTGAAACCGTGTATTTTTCATCAATTGGATATACTCCAATCGCATCAATAACAACACTACTTACACTATCATTAAAATCATCAAATTTAATTGATACCTTATTATATTCTTTTATAAAAACAATGTTTTTATAATTAATGAACAAGTTTGATCTTGAAGAATTAATATATTTAATTATTTCTTCAATATTCTTTTTACTGAATTTGTAATTAAATAATAGTTTAAACAAAACCTCTTTTTGAATAAATGAGTCAAGAGCTGTAAACTTATCTTTTTCAAAAATAAATCCAGAAGTGTTTACATTAAATATTTTTCTGATTGCATCATCAACTATATCATTAACTATTTTCGCCGAATATTCCATCATATCTTTAAACTCAATAAACTTTTTATTAAAACTTGGTTCTTCCAAGAATATCTCTGGAATAATATTGTGTCTTATTCTATTTCTAGTATAGTCATCTGAAGTATTGCTTTCATCCTCATAATAAACAATATTATTGACTTTAGCAAATGTTAAGATTTCTTCTTTAGTAAATTTTAAAAGTGGTCTAATAATACTTATGTTATTTTCATAATAGATTTCTTTGATACCACTAATAGCTTCAATGCTACTTCCCCTAAATAGTCTCATAAAGAATGTTTCGATGTCGTCATTTAAATGATGTCCTAAAATTAAATACTTTGCATTTTCCTTTAAACATACTTCTTTAAAAAAATCCAATCTGATACTTCTAGCTTCATCCTGAAAATTTCCTTTGGTCAAGTCAATATCTTCTAAACTTTTAACATACAACTTAATATTCTTTTTATTACAATAATCCCTGATAAACTGTTCTTCTTGTTCTGAAGCCAATCTTTTCTTATGATTCACATGGCATACTATTAGTTCTAAACCTAATTCTTCTAGTATAGTAAGGAGCACCATAGAATCTACTCCAGTAGAAACTCCAACAACAGCTTTCATATCTTCTAATTTTAAATTATAATTATCAAAAAACTTCCTAACTAAAATTTTCATTACTTACCTCTTTTATGAATACAATTAAAATATGATTTACATAAATTAATTATATCACAACTTCCTTTATTATACACCCAATATCTTATTTTTAACTTAATATGAACCTTTGGATATAATAAATACATACCTTTAAAGGTATGTATTTATCTTCCACTATTTATATATTTTAATATTTTATCATTGATATCTTTTTGATATCTTACAATTTCTGAATAATATTCAATTGTCGAAATACTAATATGATCTAAATTAATATTATAAGCAATTTGTGGAGGTAAGAACAAAACAAAATCATCAGTAAAAGTATCTAAGTTTCTTGGATTATAAATGAAACTAGGTTCATTACTTAATCCATCCACTCCAAAATTATACTTTGAATCTAACTTAAATAAATTATTCATTGTTCTATATATATCAGTTTCCCCACGCACTTTTGATACTTTTAATGGTTCAACTGTTTTACTTACATCATATATGATAAATGGAACTTCTTGAGATAAAATACGAAAAGCTAATTGACTATGCGGATTATATAAATCTAAAATATTAGTATCAAATGGATTTATCTCATTTTGTAAATGAGTTATATTATTAACAATTGACTCTTGAGAAATCCCGCCACCATGATCACCATAAATGGCAATAACAGTGTCGTCGGCTTCACCACTCTCATTTAAATAATCAAGAAATACTCCAATTGCATAATCAATATAATAACTATGCTTTAGGTATCCTAAAAACATCGGATCATTTATATATGAATCAATATTAAAACCTTCACTATTTAAAACAGACTCGATATGTGGATCATCCATGTAAGGAGTATGACATGATACTAACAGTGTGTATAAGAAGTCTTTTTCGGGGGTTGCTACCATTTTATCAACAACTAGCTTTAGTAATTCTTCATCACTTATCCAATTATGAACTAATGGTTCTTTATAATCTAAATCTTCTTTACCATAATACTTGTTGAAACCATATAAATTTATATGATTAATATTTCTTGAGTAAAAAATATTAGTATTACCATGAAATGATGATGAGGTATAACCTTTATTCTTAAAGTCTTTTGCTAAAGTCTGGTATTCTCCCTTATCATATGTAAAAACTGAAACTTCATCCCCTGTTGGATATAAACCAGTCATCACCGAAAACTCAGCATCACTTGTATTACCAATTCCTACTGTTGTATAAAAATTATCAAAATAAATACCTTCACTAACTAATCTATTAATATTAGGAGTTATTTCAATATCGTTAACTTTTAACCCAACTAAATAATTACTAAATGACTCTGCTTGAATCAAGATTAAATTTTTGTTTTCAAACACACCTGTATAATTAGAATTGTTACTATAAATATTTGCATCAATAATACTTTCTCTTTGATCTTGTTCATAAAACTTCAATTTATCTTCAACTTGTTTAACTTTCTCTTCGTTAAGCTCATATTTATCAGTAAAATAATATGTGTAAAAATCATAGAAATAATAATTGTATGTTCCAATTGACTGAACCCCATATAAAACATTACGGTTTTCTTCATACCATGTTTCTTCTATTTTACTTTTATAGGATGATGTTGCATTACTCATAAGAAGAATACCAATAATTAAGAAACTTGTTGCAAAGAACATTCTTGATTTTGTGGTACCAAATAAAGAACTTGATAGAGATTTTCTATCTTTTTTAATGTATACAATTAAATGTATAGACAAATATACAATAGGTATTAAAGACAAGAATTGTGCTTTCTTTAAAAGATGACCGATAACAACTAAAACAAACTCAAAAGCCTCTTTACCTGCAGGATTATTTAATGCTTTTAAATTACCGAAAGAAAATAACATCCCTAAATAATTATATGAAAAAAGCATCATCCCAATACACAAGACAGAAATAAGCGTTGTTACAACCACTAAATATCTAAATAGATTAATATCTTTTTTAAATATAAATAAGCCAATGGAGAAAAGAATCATCATTATTCCTAAATCACCAATAAAGTAATTTAGAACCATAAATAGATCTCTTTCATATGGATTTAAATTACGGTTATAGAATGGTGTAGTTACCAAGAATCCATTAAGTATATTTAAAACCAAAAATATGATTATGAATATCATCTTTTTAAGATTTTTTGATTTTAAATCATCCATACTTATTTACTCCTTTCGAACTTCCCTTCAATAATAAATCTATAATTGACAAAAATTAAGCAAAAACCAAGCAGTAGCAAAACTACATTAACTATTAAATACTTTTGAAATATTAATGCAAACAAAAAATTCGCACTAAGTAGTATTAGAAATATTATGCTACCAATAATCTTGTTAATACGAATATTTCCGAATAACAAACCAATTTGCCCAAAACTAAAAATATTAATACTAAAATATAATAACATTCCTGGATTAAGTATAACTAAAAAATTATAATCCTTGTATACAATTTTATATAATAAAGCATTATAAAGTGAAAACACAAGTAGGATTGTAATATAAATTAATAAATTTTTCGAAAAGTTTATATAAATTGATTTTCGGGTTATTCCAAATCCAAGCTTTACGATATTTACAGTATCTAAATAGGCAAGTCCAAAAACTGCAATAGTTGATACAAGATACAATATTGTAACTATATTAATTTTGGAAACATCAGTTATAAATAATACAGTGATGAAATGTAAGACTAAAAATAGCAAAATTAGTAAGATGTTTTTTTTCATAATAATTCACCTATATAAAAATCTAACTCACCAAATTCAATCTTCTTCATTTTCACTTTTTTAGTATTACATTTTTTTATAATTTCTTTATCTGGATTCACTAGTAAATATTTATCTTTTAATGACATAAATGGTGTAATGTCTTCAACTTGATCAATAATATAAAATTTGTCACTCTTCTCATTAACATCGATATATGATTGATCTCCAATAAGAATTATTCGATTAATAATTTTACTAATCGGTTTTACTTTTTGTGTTCCTACTATTAAGCAGTGTTCAAATGAAAGGATTTCTTTTTTAAAATATTCAAAATCCTCAATCTTATCAATATTAATAAATGGATTATTAATTAAAACATGATTCTTACTAGATAATGCAAAAGAAAGATTTATTAAATTATTGCCAATGTCTGTTAGAGTGTATTTATCAGTCACTTCACATTCACCACGAATATGTAATTTACTTATATGCTTGGATAATTTTACCTCATCAATAATCTTGTTATACTTAGTCTTAGTTTGAAAGCATATCTCTTTAGCAATAATTGTTTGAAAATATAGTTTACTACAATCTATATAGATTCTCTCATTAAAATAATTTTGATAATCATAGACATCATGATCTTTAAAAGTGATTGTATTCATGTTTTTGATAATACCTGCTAATGATAATAGTATAGAAGTAACTATTTCTCTTTTTCCATAAAAAGCAATCGAATCATTTTCTTCTATATTAAAACTAAACGCAATATTATCAATTAACAAATTTTTGACGTTTATCATAATTTTACCTCTTACTTATTATACAATAAAACGAGAAAAAGATAAAGTGGAAAAAGAATATAAAAAAAGCCTACTTAAAATGTAGGCTTATATCTAACCAATTGAACCAACCATTTCTAATTTAATTAATTGGTTTAATTCAACAGCATATTCCATCGGTAACTCTTTAGCAAATGGTTCAATAAAACCCATTACAATCATTTGCAATGCATCTGCTTCTGAAATACCTCTACTCATTAAGTAAAACAACTGTTCATCACTCACTTTAGACACTGATGCTTCATGCTCTATTTTACCTAACTTATTATGAACAAAATTAAAAGGTATAGTATCACTACTTGATTTATCATCAAGAATAATAGTATCACATTCTATTCTAGATCTTGCGTTTGTCGCATTTTTAGTATGCTTAACCGTACCACGATAATTCACTTTACCGCCACCGCGGCAAATTGATTTTGAAATAATCGTGGAAGTTGTATTTGGAGCTAGATGAATCATTTTAGCGCCAGTATCTTGATGTTGGTTTGCTGATGCAAATGCTATGGAAATCGTATTTCCTTTTGCACCTTTACCAGCTAACAAGCAAGAAGGATATTTCATATTAACATTAGATCCAATATTTCCATCAATCCATTCCATCATCGCATTTTCTAATACTAATGCCCTTTTTGTTACTAAGTTAATTACATTAGTACTCCAATTTTGTATTGTCGAATAACGGCAATACCCATCTTTTTTAACTACTATTTCAACTATCGCTGCATGTAATGAATCTTTAGAGTAAATAGGTGCTGTACACCCTTCAACATAATGTACACTAGCTCCTTCATCAACAACAATTAAAGTCCTCTCAAATTGACCCATTGATTCTGAATTAATTCTAAAGTATGATTGTAATGGCTTTTCAAGCTTAACCCCTTTTGGAACATATATAAATGATCCGCCACTCCAAACAGCAGAATTTAGTGCTGCATATTTATTATCATTAAATGGAACAACAGTTCCAAAATATTCTTTAACTAAATCTGGATATTCACGTAAAGCTGTATCAGTATCGCAAAAAATAACCCCTAAATTAGTTAACTCTTCAAGTTGTGAATGATATACAACTTCTGATTCAAATTGCGTAGATACCCCAGCCAAGAACTTTCTTTCAGCTTCAGGAATACCTATTTTAGCAAATGTATCTTTTATTTCTTCGGGAACATCTTCCCATCTATTTTCTACCTTATCGGTTGATTTAATGTAATATGTAATATCATCATAGTCAATAAAACTTAAATCAGGACCAAATGAAGGTAATGGTCTTCTCATAAATTCTTCATATGACTTAATTCTAAAGTCTAACATCCATTCAGGTTCGTTTTTATATTTTGAAATTGCTTTAACAATATCTAAAGTTAAACCCTTACCTGTATCTATGACTCTTTTAGAATCAGTTTTAAATCCAAACTTATAATCACCTATAATATCATTTATATGGTTATTACTCATCTATTTTCTCTCCCAACAATTCTTCCATTGCTTTCCAAGAAATTGTAGCACATTTCAACCTTGCAGGAAATTTGCTAACACCTTGAAAAACTAATGCTTCCTCTAACAATTCTTCATCAACAATTGGCTCTCCTTTTATCATAGAAAAATAAGAATCAATAATTTTTCTTGCAAATTGAACATTTTTTCCTGTTAATAGTTCACTCATCACTGAAGCACTTGAACAACAAATTGAACATCCACTTCCTTGATGATTTACTTCTCTAACAATACCATTTTCAATATTTGCTTCAATAGTGATGTCATCTCCGCAAGAAGGGTTACGTAAATGAACTTTATTAAATCCTTTAAGTCCTTTATGTCGAGGATTCTTATAATGATCCATAATAACTTGTCTATATAAAGTTTCAATATTATTCATTTTTACACCTCATTAAATTGCGAGAAAAACTCTACACTATCTTTTATCGTTTCTACAAATCTATCAACATCATCTTTAGTATTATAAATATAAAAAGATGCCCTAAGAGAACCATTACATCCTAACCATTTACTTACAAGTTGAGCGCAATGGTAACCAGCTCTAATACAAATACCTCTTTCATCAAATAATGTGGCTGCATCATGTGGATGAACCCCATTAATATTAAATGTGACTAAAGGTATGTCAGACCCAGGATTATATACCGAAATTCCATCAATTTTACTTAAACTCTTAAATAAATAATCTTTTATTTCGTCCTCATAATTTTTTATATACTTATATCCAATACTTTGAATATATTTAATCGCTTCACTTAAGCCGATTACTTCAGCTATCATCGGTGTACCTGCTTCAAATCGATAAGGAATATCCTTT
This sequence comes from Bacilli bacterium, assembly GCA_041675825.1. Lineage (GTDB taxonomy): Bacteria > Bacillota_I > Bacilli_A > ML615J-28 > CAG-698 > JAEYQM01. The sequence continues at coordinate 13,643 of JBAYTC010000024.1, forward strand.
ACTTCAACATAATACTTTCCGACATCTTCATTCATATCTCCACCATAGAAAACAGGATCCATTTTCTTAAGTAACTTTTGTTTACCAAATAGTACCCCAATTCCCATAGGACCCATCATCTTATGTCCGGAGAAAGCTAAAAAATCACAATCTAATTTTTTAACATCTACAATTTCATGACCTACCGCTTGAGCTGCATCAACAATCACAATCATATTATGATCATGAGCAATCTTTATAATTTCCTCTAACGGACTAATATAACCCATAACATTAGAAATATAAGTTATTACTACAACCCTTGATTTATCTGTTATAGTGTTTTTAAAACTTTCAACAGTAATTCTTCCATCTTTATTTAATGGTATAAAAGATAAATTTAAATTTTTTTCTTTACTAACGTTTTGCCAGGGCAATAATGAACTATGATGTTCTAGTTCAGTAGTAATAATTTCATCCCCAGAAGATAAAAATTTTGAATACATTAAACATGCATGATTAAGAGCTTCAGTTGTATTCTTTAAAAATACAATTTCCTTTTCCTCAGCATTTATAAATTTAGCAACAACTTTTCTTGCATTCTCATATGCTTCAGTAGCATCATAACTCAACTTGTAAACACCTCGATGTATATTAACTCCATAATTGAAATAATATTCATTCATTTTATCAATAACGACTCTTGGTTTTAACGAAGTTGCAGTTGTATCTAAATATGAAAGTTCAGGATGTTTATCAAACATCGGGAAATCTTTTTTTATACTATTAACATCCATGACAATCTCCTTTTATAAATGTTTAGAAATTTCTATGTTTACGTAATCAATTAACTTTTCATCTTTTAGATTTTCAAAATAGGGGGTGACAAATGCTTGAACTATTAAACCTTCACTAATCTCTCTTGATAAACCTCTACTCATTAAATAGTATAGTTCTTCCTCATCAATTGCACCAATAGATGCACCATGATTAGCTATAACATCATTCTCATCAATTTCTAAAAGTGGGTTTGCTGAAACTGAAGAATACATATCAAGAATGATGCCTTTAGTTTTTTGCGACAAATTAGTCTTAGATGCACCTTTTTTAATAACACCAAAGTTATCAAATGTTAAATAAGAACTATTTCGGCTTATCCCATAATTTTTTGTTGTTGATTCTGTGTTACCTTTAATATGTGTAATAATATATTTATATTTTTGAACAAGTGATGTTGAATTAATAACAACATTTGTTAAATCAGCCTTAGCATTTTCTTCGAGTATATAAATGTTTGCTAAAGTGTCAACTTCTTTATCATTTAATCCAATATCATCAATTACAATTAATGAGTTTTCTAATAAATATCCATTAATAATATTTGTAAATTTTCCATAACAATTAGTAATTGACTTTAAAGTTAATTTTGCATTATCTTCAACAACTATTTCAATCTTGTTTTTAATATCATTAATTACATGATAATAAACATTTGATATAGTAGCGTTAACATTTTTTTTAATTATCACATTACTGTTTAAATATTCCTCTTCATCATTTATATGTAAGATTTTAAGTTGAATATCCGCATTAATTACAATTGTATTAGAAAACTTAACTTTTGAATCAATTTCAGTTTCAATTTCAGACCTATCTCTTGAGTAATACTCACTGCTGTCCAATGCTTCATCAACAAGAATATCTACAGATTCTGGTAGATTAGTTCTTACTGCTTTCCCATCGTTAAATAAAATAAAGTATTCATCTTCATTTACTAACTGCAATGCCTCATTTAGAACTAATTTCAACTGTCTCATTTTGTTTCCTTTACAGCGCAAGACCCTAAAATAATACGCTTTTTCTCTTCAATTTCTTCTTCAATACCTAAATCAGTTTTTAACCAATCATATCCTGAAGCATCAATTTTTGCAATTAATTCTTTCCCACCACTTTTTACAATAGTTCCATTCATCATGATATGAACATAATCAACATCAATATAATCTAATAATCTTTGATAGTGGGTAATTACTAAGCCTCCAAATTCAGGGCTTCGCATTTGATTCACATTCTCACCAACGATTCTTAATGCATCAATATCCAACCCAGAATCAATTTCATCTAAAATAGCAAAGTTTGGTTTTAACATCTTCATTTGAAGAATTTCATTACGTTTCTTTTCTCCACCTGAAAATCCCTCATTTACATATCTATGTGGCATATCCGGATCCATTTTTAATTCTTTAACAGACTTTTCTAAATCCTTAACAAACTTAAACAAGGAAACATGTTCGCCTTCTTTTTTTCTAGCTTGAAGAGCTGATTTAATAAAATCAGCATTTGTTATCCCAGATATTTCATTTGGATACTGCATAGCAAGAAATAAACCTTTTCTACTTCTTTCATCAACTTCCATATCAAGAACATTCTCACCATTAAGTGTTATTTCTCCTGATATAATATCATATTTTGGGTTACCCATAATAACTCCAGCAAGAGTTGACTTGCCGGTTCCATTTGGTCCCATTATTGCATGGATTTCACCCGACTTGATAGTAAGATTCAATCCTTTAATTATTTCTTTATCTCCAACATTTGCATGAAGATCTTTAATTACTAATTCCATCTAATACTCCTTTATTGCTATAACCATATTTTGGTTCTGCTACTTCTTCATTAAAACTAAAATTACCTACTAATCCACTTGTTATATATATTTCTTTATCTTTAGTAATGAAGAGTGCTTCAACACCATCTAGACTCTCAACCTTTTCATATCCCGCTTCTAAACCCAAAGCAAAAATTGTTGTTGATAATGCATCTCCTGTAATAGATAAATCTGTAAAAATAGAAACATGCATTAACTCATTATCAATTGGGTAGCCAGTTCTTGGGTCAAATATGTGATGATACTCATCACCCTCTTTTGTGCGTATGTATCTTTCATAAATGCCTGAAGAAACAGCAGTAATATTATCAAAATACAAATTTCCAATACGATTAGGATCGCCAGGACCACTATAGGGCATTGTAATACCAATGGTCCAATTCTCTGGTGTTTCTTTTAATGTGTTTTTACCAAAGGTTAAAAGATTACCAGCCACATTTACTATTCCATTTTTAAAGCCTAATTCCTTAATATAACGTGCTAGTTTATCAGCTGCATAACCTTTAAGAATTGATCCCAAATCAATCTTCATTCCGACTTTAGATAGGAAAACAGTCTTTTCTTCTTTATCTATCACAATATTATTATACCCTATTAAAGGTAATTTTTGTTGGATATACTCATCATTTGGTATTTCAGCAAATTCTAGTGTCTTGGTGTACCCTAATTCATTTATATTCCATAAGTCAATAATTGGTGAAATTGTAATATCATATAAAGCAACATCACCAACTATTGAAAGCTCACTTGTCTTAATAGCTTCCTCTAATATGAAGATAACCTCATCTGTTACCTTTACAGCTTCAATCCCGGCTTTATCATTAATTTTTTTAATGTAACTGGTATTTTTTGTAGTACTATACAAGGCATTTAACTCATTAGTAATAGCACTCAAATCTAATCTTAAGTCAGCATACTCTGAAAATTTTTCTTCTTCTGCAAGTAGTGTTACCTCAGTAAGTAGACCACCAAAAGTGGGTTCAAGTGTAAATCTTTTTATAACATCACGATTTGGCTTATTTATAACATCACGATTTGGCTTACAACCTACAACCATAATCGATATAAAAAGCAATAAAATTATCAGTAAATTTTTCTTCATAATTAGTCCTTTCGTACACAACATTTATATTATACCAAAAAATTATGCTTTTTGCATTTCATATTAAATAATTTTTAATGAAAATGTTTAACAAGCATTATATTTATGATATACACATAATAATTATACTTTATTTATCTTAAAATATTATAAATAAAAAGGAGTCTCAGAATAAAACTCCTTTAAAATCATTAAAAAAACTTCTTAAATTCATCAAAAACAAACTCAGCATATTTATTCATTCCAAAAAGATTTGGATGAAGACTATCTCCTAACATACTTAGATAAGTGTCTTTTGTCTGGATTGTAGAAATATCGATATTGTAATAATCAGAAGCATTAGTTTCTTCCTTGATAATCTCATTATATGCTAGTCTAGTTGTCTCAGTATAATTGTAACCAGTATACGCTGAGTATCCCAATGTCATTGTAAATACTAATGAATTTGGATATGTTTCATTTAATCTTCTTAATAATGTTTTGTAACTTTCCCGAAACGTAAATAAACTTACACCATTTACATTATCATTAGTTCCAATAAAAACAAAAATAATATCTGGATTTCCTGCTTCATTTAGTGACAATATGCGATGCATATTCATAGCTGCACTATTTGTATTATTACCATTATTATATAATGAACTTCCGCTCCATGAATTATTGATACCAATATTTAGATTAGCCATATCAGCAAATTTATACCACCATGTGTCTTCAACAAATTTTACTGTTGAAGAGTATGTAGGATAATAATACTGGTTAGTCTGGTTATAATAACTATTCACTGCTGAATTAGGGGAGTAAAATGTTGTTATACTATCTCCTAAAAATGAAACTTTCATATTATTAAAATCAATATCTTTTTTTACTTTGGTATAGACTGGATATAAGTACAAGTCACTAGTAACAAATAAGTCAAAATCAAATAAAACACCAGACTCTTTATCAACAGTCCAACCTAAAAATGTATAATCGTATCTAATTGTATCAGTTATTTCATAATCAATATGTACAATTTTTGTGTCCTCACCTAAAAAATGTTCTTCAAGCAAATTATCGTTCATATCAAAAAACTTAATTTCATATTCTATTCTTACATTATAGATTGGCCAAAGAGTTATTATTTTTTCATCATAATCAATATCTTTTTCCCAATAATTAAATTCATACACTTTATTTTCAATTTTAATACTATCTGTAACTTTTGGAGTTTCAATTTCTTGATCATAAAGTATTGTATACGTATTTAAAATTGTTTCATCAAAATCTCGTATTACTACTTCAAACTCTTTTGGAAACCATTTGGCATATAATACAAAGTTTTCACTAACTTCACTATTAAAATTATACGATTGCTCGTCGCTAATATCTAAGTACCAACCAAGAAAATAATGTGTATTAGTATCATCAAGAACTATATTATCAATAGGCTTATTTACACTAAATTCTTTTATAAATAA
>JBAYTC010000025.1:0-18052 GCA_041675825.1 Bacilli bacterium
AGTTTGGCATTGGTGATGTAATTGATAAATGTATTGTTACACCTGAACAAAAATTTACTAATCCACCATTGAGATATTCTGAAGCAAGACTTATTAAAAAGATGGAAGAGTTGGGAATTGGACGTCCATCTACTTACTCTGTTACAATGGATACATTAAAAATAAGGAATTATATAAAACTAGATAAAAAAATGTTTTTAGCTACTGATCAAGGAATTTTAACTTCTGAAAAATTAGATGAATACTTTAATAAAGTTATAAATATTAAGTATACTGCTAAAATGGAAGAAAAGTTAGATGATATTGCTGAAGGGAAATTAGTTTCTCACGAACAGTTAAAAGAGTTTTATGAAGAGTTTAAACCATTGCTTGAGTTTGCTGATGATAATATGGAAAAAATTTATCCTGTAGTTTTGGATGATGCTTGTCCTGAATGTGGAAGCCCATTGGTAATTAGAAATGGTAGATTTGGTGAATTTGTGGCTTGTAGTGGATTCCCTAAATGTAGATATATTAAAAAGGAAGAAAAAGAAGAAGTTCTAACGGGAGTAAAATGTCCGGTTTGTAATGAAGGAGAGATTGTTGAAAGAGTAAGCAAGCGAGGAAGAAGCAAGGGTAAAAAATTCTATGCTTGCAATAGATATCCAACTTGTAAAACAACTTTTACTGATTTACCTACTGAGGAAGATTACAAATAAAAAATTATACAATAAATCACTATTAAATAGTGATTTTTTTATCTTGATTTTTATAAAATATGAGCATAAAAGCCAATTATATTGTTTTAATTATATTAATTATGTGGTATAATCTAATATAGAAGTGAGTGATGAAAATGGGACTATTTGATATTTTTAAAAGTAAAGCAAAGAAAGAAGAAGCAAAAAAATACCGAATTGGTATGGAAAAAACCAGGAAGTCTGCTTTTGGAAGATTAGCAGCTGTTTTTAGTGGTTATAATGAGATTACTGAAGACCTATTTGATGAGTTAGAAGAAATATTTGTAATGGCTGATATGGGTGTTGATACAGTAGTTAACTTTATTGATGAGTTAAAAAAAGATGTAAGAACAAGAGATATTAAATCTGCTTTAGACTTACAACCAATCATTGTCGATAAGATGTTTGATATTTATCTTAAAGGTGAAATATTAAATACGAATTTAAATGTTAATAAAAATGGTTTAAGTGTATATTTATTTGTTGGTGTTAATGGTGTTGGTAAAACAACTACGATTGCAAAAGTTGCTCATAAACTAAAAAAAGAAGGAAAAAGTGTATTAATTGCAGCAGGTGATACTTTTAGGGCAGGAGCTACTGAACAGTTAGAAGTTTGGGGTAATCGCGTTGGTTGTCAAGTTGTCACAAAAGAAGCAGGAAGTGATCCTTCAAGTGTTATTTTTGAAGCTATTAAAAAAGCTAAAAATGAAGGTTTTGATGTTTTATTGTGTGATACTGCAGGTAGGCTTCAAACAAAGATTAATTTAATGAAAGAATTAGAGAAGATTAAACGAGTTATTTCAAGAGAAGTGCCAGAGGCTCCGCAAGACACTTTACTTGTAATCGATGCAACTACTGGTCAAAATGGTTTAAATCAGGCAAGAGCATTTATTGAATCAACTGAGGTAAGTGGTGTTGTCTTAACAAAACTTGATGGTACAGCTAAAGGTGGTATAGTTTTAGCGATTCGAGATATATATAACATACCAATAAAATTCGTAGGTCTAGGCGAAAAGCTAGACGATCTGGAATATTTCGACATTGAAAAATATGTTTATGGATTATTCGCAGATATGATAGATGAGGTGTAATATGGAATTACTAAACAAAAAAGATTTTTATAATAATTTATTTGATTGTTATAAGGAATTGTTAACTGAAAAACAAAAAGAATACTTTCAAAGCTATTATTTTGATGATTTAAGTTTGTCGGAAATTGCTGATAATTATAATGTAAGTAGAAGTGCTATTTACGATCAATTGAAAAAGATTTATATCATTTTAGAACAGTATGAAGAAAAACTAGGCTTACTTGATAAAGAAAACAAAAGAAATGAAATTTACGAAGATTATTTAGATTTAGATAATCATGAAATTTTGGAATTAATAGAAAGATTAAGGAATGTGGAGTAGTTTATGCCATTTGAAAGTTTATCAGAAAGAATCCAGATGAGTCTTCGTCGGGTTACAGGACGTGGAAAATTAAATGAAAATGACATTGACGATATGATGAAAGAGGTCCGTCTTTCATTACTTGAAGCTGATGTTAATTATAAAGTAGTAAAAAGTTTTGTTAAAGAGGTTAAAGAGAAAGCCTTAGGTGAGAAGATACTTAAGTCATTAACACCAGGTGATCAAGTAGTAAAGGTAGTTCATGATGAGTTAAAACGTTTAATGGGTGATGAAGCTGTTCCTATTGTCTATAAAGAACAGGGGATTTCGGTTATTTTACTTGTCGGTTTACAAGGAGCTGGTAAGACTACTCATGTAGGAAAACTTGCGAGCTATCTTAGAAAAAATGATAAGAAAAAACCTTTATTAGTTGCAGCCGATGTATATCGACCTGCTGCTATTAACCAATTAGTTACTATTGGTAAGCAACTTGGTATTGAGGTGTTTGAAAAAGGGACAACCTCATTAGTTACAGATATTGTTAAAGAAGGTTTAAGCTACGCTAGGAAAAACAATTTTGATTTAGTTATTATTGATACAGCAGGGCGCCTTCATATTGATGATAAATTAATGAAAGAATTAGATGACATTGTTTCAATTACAAAACCAGATGAAATCTTACTTACAATTGATGCAATGATGGGTCAAGATGCTATTAATGTAATAACAACTTTCAATGAAAAATTACCACTTACCGGATGTATTCTTACAAAATTAGATGGAGATACTAGAGGTGGTGCAGCTTTATCAATTAGATTTTTGACTAATGTTCCAATTAAGTTTATGGGTGTTGGCGAAAAGTTGGACCAAATTGAGGTTTTTCATCCTGAGAGAATGGCTGGAAGAATTTTGGGTATGGGTGATGTAGTCACACTTATTGAGAAAGCCACAGATTCAATTGATGAAGATGAAGCATTAAAAATGATGGAAAAAATTCAAAAAGGTGTTTTTAACTATAATGACTTTTTGAAACAATTAAAGTGGATTAAAAGAATGGGTTCATTAAAAGGTATTCTTTCTTTGATTCCAGGTTTAGGTTCACAATTAAAGAAAATAGAGATTGATGACAAGCAGTTTAGCTATATAGAAACAATTATAGGTTCAATGACAATAAGTGAGAGAAAAAATCCAGAGCTTGTTGCTAAAAGTCCGACTCGTCGAGAGAGAATAAGTAAAGGTTCAGGTAGACCTTACCAAGAAGTAAATGCTTTAACTAGACGTTTTGATGACATGAAAAAGCAATTAAAAGCAATGGGCGGGCTTAGTGAAACTGACATGACCAAACAAATGCAAAACCCTCAACCTAGTCAAAAACAAAAAAAGGGTAAGGGTAAAGGAAAAGGTAGTTTTAGAATAAGATAGTGGGTGTTGAGTATGAATCACAATGAGTATATTAGTCAATTGGAAATTATTTTCAAGAATCTTAATGACAATTTAGATAGAATTACTAATGAAGTTTCCCAAAAGAACGAAAAAATAATTTTTGAATTAAGTTCAAATAAAGAAAATAATCTAGATGATATTCAAAAACTTGAAAAACAATATTTTAAGAATGAAGAAGATAATAATCAAAAGATTTCACAATTAAAATCAGTTATATTACACTTGGAAGATGAACTTCAGAAAGCTTTAAATGATTATAATAATACTCACAATTCTATATTAGATAAAGAGAATATACTAAGTAAAAAAGATAGTGTTTTAAGTGAGACTATTAGTGCTCATCGAAAATCAATCTCTGAATTAAAACAAAAAATTAGCACACTAGATAGAGAATGTATTTTGAGTTTAAAGGCTAAGTTAGTTGAATTTGAAGAGGAAACTTCTATTTTTAAATCAGGTTAATGATATTGAAAAAAGAATGAAGTTTGAAGTTAGTAAAATTGAAAACGAAATCCTTACTCCAACAATCAATATAAATCCTAATGATGATTCACAAAATTATGTCAATTCAAAAGATGTAAGAGAATATCGTATTAAAGGCATTAATGAAATCGCGAGTATCAAACAAAAATATTATAAGGATATACGTGATTTAGAGATTAAATTTTATAAACTTGAAGCTGAATATGAGAAGGACAATGAAATATTACGCGAAGAATACAATCTTCAAATAGAAGCTTTAAAATATGAAATAATAAAAATTGAAAACAATATAAAGACGTTATTAGATGAGTATGATTTTAATTGTTATAAAACTGTAAATGCTAATGAATTATCATATCAAATAGATAAAATCAACATAAACAGAAACTTTAAACAAAAAACTGATGATTATTTGATTAAAATTAAAGATAATGAAAGTAAAGCTAATAAATCTTGGCTTAGTGAAAGTGTCGATGTTTTTAATACTATTAAAAGTATGGATGAAAAAACAGGGAAGTCTTTCTTTGATTACTCATTAGAGCATTTAAAGGAGGTTAAGACGACTTCTGTTATAATTGTTGAGTCTATGAAGAAAACTATTGATATTTTTATGAACATGTTCTCAAAGATTATTAATACACATATTAAGACTACAACTAAACTAACTAATAATTTATATGAGTCACTATTAGTTACTGATTATAAATCTTTTAATTTTAAAGATTTCACATTCGACTCATACAAAGAAAATATTAATCAATTATTAATTGATTACAATGCTAAGAGAAATTCTAATTTAAATATTTTTATGGATTTGTTTAAAGAGTCTATTTCAAATTTAATTAATCAATTAAAAGTAATTTCTACAAATTATGATAATTATATAAATGAAGAGATTAATACTATTAATGACAATAATAGACAACTTGACTCTTTATTGTCTAAAGCTGCCTTGGCGGGAAGTGAGTCAGCAAATAATTTTTATAAAACTAAGACTTCTTTAACTAATAGTAATTATCAAAATCAGAATGATAAGATGATGGCTTTAGAGACTTCTTTAAAAAATAATGAGTTAGAAGTTAATAATGACTTTAAGAATAAAGAAATGGAATTAAACAAGAAAATTAATAATAACAGTATTATCTTCAAGCAAAAAAGTCAAAAAGACTTAGAAAATTACAATCAAATTATTATTTCTATTAATAAAAGCATTAAACAAGCAAAGGTGAATTTTTTAAATACGGTTAAAATAAAAAAAGCAGAGGCCAATAATAAGTATAATAAATTAGTTAGAGACATAAAAAGCGATCAAAAGATTAAAACCAAGATTGGTCAGATATAAAAAAACCGTTTCTATTGAAACGGTTTTATACTAACTTTTTTAGACTCTCTTTTATTAGAGTTTCTATTGGTAGTGATTTATTATTGTTAAGATAATTATCGATTTTTTTGAGTTCTTGATTACTATATCCTAAAGATTTTAAAGCCTCTTTAACATTCGATAATTTTGGATCTATATTAGTATCTTTTGAGGTTGCCAGTTTACCTTGTAAATCTAGGATTATTTGACTGCTCGCTTTTGCGCCAACTCCAGGGAATCTTCTTAGATATGCAATATCAGCATTAATGATGGCTTCTTCGAGTCTATTTACATCGCCGTTAGCTACAATTGCAAGTGCACCTTTAGGGCCTATGCCTTTGACTGATAGTAGTTTTAAGAATAGTTCTTTTTCTTCTGCGGTTTTAAAGCCGTAAAGTTCTTGAATATCTTCACGCACATGTAGATAAGTGTGAATCTTGATCTCATCATTTTCTTTGAATGAAAATGGGTTTGGGGTTCTAATGTTATAACCGATATTATTGTTTTCTAAAACGATATAGTTTGATGTTATGGATGTTATTATTCCTTTAATATAATTGTACATAGTTTCACTTCCTTAAGGTAATTATAACATAGTAGTAAATAAATGTAAATTGAAAGGACAACTATTTATGCATAAAGATGATATGTTTTTTGAAGAAAGTGAGTCTAGTTTAAGACCACAAAAACTAAGTGAATATATTGGACAAACTGAACTTAAAGAATCACTAAATGTATTTATTAAAACAGCGATAATGAGAGATGAGTGTTTGGACCATGTCCTTTTATTTGGCCCTCCTGGTCTTGGTAAGACCACTATGGCAAATATTATTGCTAATGAAATGAATTCAAGCATAAAGGTTGTAACTGCTCCATCAGTTACCAGGGTTGGAGATTTGGCTGCGATATTATCTAGTTTAAACGCAGGTGATGTTTTGTTTATAGATGAAATACATCGTTTACCTAAGATTGTAGAAGAAGTTTTATATTCTGCAATGGAAGATTATGCAATGGATATAATTGTTGGAAAAGATTCTACTGCAGCTACTGTAAGAATTGATTTGCCACCATTTACATTAATTGGAGCAACAACTCGACCAGGAGATTTATCGAGTCCATTAAGAGATAGATTTGGAATTATTAATCAAATTCATTATTATAATACCGATGAATTAGCAGAAATCATATATCGTACTTCACATATTTATGAGTTTGATATTACTAAAGAAGCAGCATTTGAGATTGCTAGAAGATCAAGAGGAACACCAAGAGTTGCAAATAGATTATTTAGAAGAGTTAGAGATTTTTCTCAATTTTTAAATAGTGAGAGTAATATAATTCAATATGAAATTGCTAGCTTGTCTTTAGATAAGCTTCATATTGATAATGCTGGTTTAAATCAAACTGACCATCGTTATTTAAAAGCGATTATTGAAAGGTTTAAAGGAGGCCCGGTTGGCCTTAATGCTATAGCATCATCTGTTGGTGAGGAGATAACTACACTAGAAGATGTTTATGAACCTTATTTGTTACAGGAAGGATTTATAGTACGTACACCACGAGGTAGAGTAGCTACTGAGAAAGCGTATAATCATTTAGGAATAAAATATGCTAGTTAAAGATTTTGATTATTATTTACCTGAGGAACTAATTGCTCAGACCCCTCTTGAAAAAAGAAGTAATTCTAAGATGATTGTTGTTGACAAAGAAACGAAAACATTTGAACATAAACATTTTTATAATATCCTTGAATATCTAACGAGTAATGATGTTTTGGTGATAAACAATACCAAGGTTATGCCATCTAGAATTTATGGGAAAAAAATAGACACTAATGCTGATATTGAATTTCTGCTATTAAAAGAAATAGATAAAAATGTGTATGAAGCTTTGGTAAAACCAGCTAGAAGAGTTAAAGAAGGCACAACTATAGATTTCAATGGGTTAATGACTGGAAAAATTGTTGGCAAATATGATGACGGAATATGCCATATTCAATTTTTTTATCAAGGAATATTTTTAGAAATTCTTGAGCAATTAGGAGAAATGCCTCTTCCACCATACATCCATGAAAAATTGAAGGACGGCTCAAGATATCAAACTGTATATGCTGAAGTAGTTGGCAGTGCAGCAAGCCCAACTGCGGGATTACATTTTACTGATGAAATATTGCAAAGTATAAAAGATATAGGTGTTGAAGTACTAAATGTAACATTACATGTTGGATTAGGAACATTTAGACCAGTATCAGTTGATAAAATAGAAGATCACCAAATGCATTCTGAGTATTATAAAATGGATGCTTATACAGCTAATAGATTAAATGTAGCCAAAGAAGAGGGTAAAAGAATAATAAGTGTTGGAACCACTTCAACAAGAACTCTTGAGTCAATTTACACTAAATACAATAAATTTGTAGAGACATATGAAGATACAAATATATTTATATATCCTGGTTATCGTTTTAAGGCGGTTGATGCTTTGATTACTAATTTTCATTTGCCGAAGTCGACATTAATTATGTTAGTAAGTGCTTTTGCAAATCGTGATTTAATTATGAAATCTTATCAAAGCGCAATAGATAATAGGTATAGATTCTTTTCATTTGGGGATGCAATGTTTATAAAGTGAGGTTTTCCTCACTTTTTTATAGGAAATAATCACTAATTATTGACTTGATAAATATAAAGATGTTTCAACGTTTGTAGATAAAATTAAGATTAAATGGTATAATAAAACAAAGAGGTATTAATATGGTAATTAAATATAATTTAAAAAAGAAGAGTAATGAGTGCATGGCAAGGCTAGGAGAAATCACTACACCACATGGTAAATTTGAAACTCCAGTTTTTATGGCTGTAGGAACACAAGGAACAGTTAAAACATTAGTAAAAGAAGAACTAGAAGCAATCGGTTCAGAAATAGTACTAGGCAATACTTATCATTTGTGGAATCAACCAGGTCACAAAATAGTAGAAGCAGCTGGAGGCTTACACAAGTTTATGAATTGGAACCGTTCTATTCTGACTGATTCAGGAGGTTTCCAAGTGTTTAGTTTGGCTAAGCTTAGAGATATTAAAGAAGATGGTGTTTACTTTAAACATCATAAAAGTGGTGCACCGTTATTTTTATCACCAGAAATATCAATGGAAATTCAAAATAGTTTGGGTTCAGACATTATGATGGCATTTGATGAATGTCCTCCATATCCAGCAACATATGAGTATATGAAAGATTCTGTTGAAAGAACACTTAGGTGGGCTAAAAGAAGCCTAGATGCTCATAAAAATAAAGATACACAAGGTTTATTTGGTATTGTTCAAGGAGGAGAGTATTTAGACTTAAGAAAGCATTCAGCAGAAGAACTAGTTAAAATGGATTTTGATGGTTTTTCTATTGGTGGGTTAAGTGTTGGTGAACCAAAGGAAATTCAAAATAAAGTTTTAGAATTTACAACTCCATTATTACCTGAAGATAAGCCAAGATATTTAATGGGGGTTGGTTCTCCTGGAGCAATTCTTGATGCTGTTGAACGTGGTGTTGATATGTTTGATTGTGTCTTGCCTACTAGAATAGCTAGACATGGTACAGCAATGACTAGTTATGGAAGAGTATTAATCAAAAATAAGGAATTTGCAGCTGATTTTACAACTCTAGATCCAAAATGTAATTGTTATACTTGTAAGAATTACACGAAATCATATTTAAGACATTTATTTAAAGCCAACGAAATTCTCGGAATGAGATTATTAAGTATCCATAATATTCAGTTCCTTGTTGATCTAACTAGCAATATTCGCTTGGCCATAAAAGAAGATCGTTTTATGGAATATAAGGAGCAAGTTTACAAAGAATACGGTCTAAATAACAACGATAAGGACTTTTAATACATGAAAAAAATTAATATAATAATTTTAATTATCCTTTTATTTTCACTTTCAGGTTGTTTTAAAAATAAGGTTACTCCAAATGAAGGTGAAATTGTCTTAAGGCTTGAGGAAAAGTATACTGCCTTAATGCCATATGAGAAAAGTGATATTCCAATTTTTAGATTTGAGTTTGATGGAGTATTCAACACAATTATGTATGTCTCAAAGACATTCTATTCGGTTTTTGCAACCAATGATGATTTTTTGCTTAGCGCTGAAATTGAAAGAATTCTAAATGAAAATGAAGGAAGAGTTGAATATGTTGTTTCTGCTCAAGACGTTCAGACAACCACTAGGATTAATTCAATGAATTCTGAAGGCAAACAAGTTGCCAATCATTATCCTGTTGATAACTCAGATGTTTTTGATGAAACAGCATTTATTGATTTAGAAAATGGCTTAAAACTATCGATTGACTATCGTCGCTTTTCTTCTGATGGAAAGACTTACTATGTTTGGAGATATTCTCAAAACTTAGCAATGTATTTATATTATCCTTTGATGGTTATCGAAGAAAATGGTCAAAAGGAATTATTGATTCTAACATTACCAAATCAAGTAAAATTTCAAGTGGGTACCACTTTATCTCTTGATAAAATTTTAGATAATGATGATTATTTAGATGTTGATAAATATACATTTAATTATTTAGATAGATATACTTCACTGTCTGAAAAGAAGCAACATATAATTGATTATTATGTTGATGGGTACGAAGGAGTATTGGATGATAATACTTTATATTTCAACTATTTGAACATTAAATTCAAACTAACACTTTTAGATGACTACTTTACTATTGAGTATGATAGTAAGTTAGATGCTCTTAACGAGTAATGTTTTATAATTTAGATAAAAAGACTTTATTTTTAATTTAATTCGTGTTATAATAGCATAAAGAGAAATCCAGTAAGGAGGCTAATTATAATGTTTAATCAAGATGCATTTAATGAAAAACCAGTTTTAAAAGTCGTTGGAGTAGGCGGTGGTGGCGGAAATGCCGTAAATCGCATGATAGAAAACGATGTAAAAGGTGTTGAATTCGTTGTAATTAACACAGATGCACAAGTACTAAGATTAGCCAAAGCGGATGTTAGATTACAAATAGGAAAAGTTTTAACAAAAGGTTTGGGTGCAGGAGCAGATCCAGAAATTGGTCGTCAAGCTGCAGAAGAATCTGAAGATGACATTCGTGAAATCCTTAAGGGAAGTGATATGGTATTTATCACCTCTGGTATGGGAGGCGGAACTGGAACTGGTGCATGTCCTGTTGTTGCTAAGGTAGCAAAAGAACTTGGGTGTTTAACAGTTGGTATAGTTACTAAGCCTTTTACTTTTGAAGGCCGTAAACGTCATGTTCAAGCAATGAAAGGTTTAGCCGAGTTAAAGCCTTATGTAGATACTTTAATTGTTGTTCCTAATGATAAGTTATTAACATTAGCTGATAAATCAATGACAATGCTAGAATCATTTAGAGAAGTGGATAATGTGCTTCGTCGAGGTGTTCAAGGTATAGCTGAAATTGTTACTATTCCAGGTTTAATTAATGTTGACTTTGCTGATGTTAAAAATGTTATGAAGAATAAAGGTACAGCTCTTATGGGTATTGGTATTGCTAGTGGACCTAACAGAGCTATTGAAGCAGCTCGTAAGGCGATTAGAAGTCCTTTATTAGAAATTGATATTAACGGAGCAACTGATGCTATCGTTTTTGTTACTAGCGATATTGACATTACAATGCAAGAAATTTATGATGTTACTGGAGAAATTAGAAATGCATCTTCTCCGGATATTGATATTGTAATGGGTACTGGTTTTAATGTAGATTTACAAGGTGAATTAATCGTAACTGTTATTGCTACTGGTTTTGACAGTATGCAAGATGAAGAAGAAGAAATGTATCAACCAACACCTTCAGTTAAAAAAGTTACAGCTGATAGCCCGCCAATTGTTAATAACATTGAACCAGAAGCGAAGCAAGAAAGAAAACCAGGAGAGGCTTTGCCTTTTTGGTTAAAAAATAGATTTAAATAAAAGTCACAAAAGTGGCTTTTTTTCTTTTTAGGGTAATTATATACTAAAGTATTTATGGTTACGTTATCATTGTCTTAATTATTCGTTTTGATTGACTTTTTATTCAGTTGATATATAATAATAATTACAGAGTAGTTAAATCGCGTTAAGTGCTATACCATGGGATGTCGGGTATGGACGAACACATTAGTGGCGGTGATTTAGCGCTTCCGCTGTTAGCGGATCTCAGTATGGAGGTCTTTTTATGAATTATAGAAGTGAAAAAGTTTTTAAAACACCATTTACTGGTGAGTATTGGCAATTAGCCATCAATGAATTAAAATATGTAAAGGTAATAATTTTAGTATCAATTCTTATCTCAATGTCAATTGGTCTAGAATACCTAGGGAAATTAATCCCAATTGAATTTTTAACAAGAAAAGTATTTTTTAGTTTTTTACCAATAGCATTATCATCCATGCTTTTTGGACCTGTAGCAGCACTAGTATTTGGTTTTATAGCCGATATACTAGGTTTTCTTGTGATATCACCTGGAACATTTTTCCCAGGATATACATTAAGTGCAATGCTCGGAGCATTTATCTATAGTATATTTTTGTACCGAACTAGAATTACTGTTTTAAAAATATTTTTAGCAAAGCTAACTGTGAATGTGTTTGTAAATTCAATTTTGGGTAGTTTATGGTTACATATAATGTTATACAATCCTGAAATAGAAAACAGCAAAACATTTATTGTTTATTTAACTGGTGGATTTTTAAAAAATATGATACTGCTTCCGTTTGAAGTTGTATTGTTAGTTATAATGTTTAAACGAATAATTCCAATTAGCAAGAGTTTCAATTTAATAAGCGATGATGTAAGTAATGAAATTAAATTAATTTAGTGTATACGTTTTATTAGTTGAAAAAAAGAGCTTTTTGTAGTATAATAATACATAGAAAAAGGTGAATTTATGAAGAAAAATTTAGTTATGTTGGCAATCCTTGATGGATACGGTATAACAGATGAGGTTAAAGGTAATGCAATATATGCCGCGAAGAAACCAAACCTTGATAGGTTATTTAATGAGTTTCCTAACACATTATTAACAGCTAGTGGAGAAGCTGTTGGTTTACCTGATGGTCAAATGGGTAATAGTGAAGTTGGTCATATGAATATTGGTGCTGGTAGAATTGTTTATCAATCTCTAACAAGAGTTAATATTGCCGTACGTGATGATGAGCTAATTAAAAATGAAGCTATTAGTTTAGCAATCAATAATGCAGTAAAGAATAATGGGAAACTACACATCATGGGACTTTTAAGTGATGGTGGAGTTCATTCTCATATAAACCATTTCCTTTACTTAATGGAAAAAGCAAGCGAAGCTAAAGTAAAAGAAATAGTTATCCATGCATTCTTAGATGGTAGAGATGTACCGCCAAGATCTGCAAAGGAATATTTAAAAGTTATCAATGATAAATGTAAAGAATTAGGTAATTGTAAAATAGGTGTTGTAAGTGGTCGTTATTATGCGATGGATCGTGATAAAAACTGGGCACGTACACAACTTGCTTATGATGCTTTAGTATATAACAAAGCTGAAGTTAAGGATGTGTTTCAGGGTATTGATGATTCATATAGTAATGATGTATCTGATGAATTTGTTTTACCTTATTTAGCAAATGATAATAGTAATATCAATGATGGTGATAGTGTTATTCATGCTAACTTCCGTCCTGATAGAGCAATTCAAATGTCAGTTGCTTTAAGTAATATTGAAAAAACAGGAGTAATTGGTAAAGTATTTGAAAACTTAACTTTTTCAACATTTATGGATTATTCTGAAGATGTTAAAAGTAATGTAGCTTTTGAATTGCAAGATTTAGTTGATACATATGGAGATGTAATAAGTGCTAATAATATGACACAATTAAGAATTGCTGAGACTGAGAAGTATGCGCATGTTACATATTTCTTTGATGGTGGAATAGATAAAGAAATTCCTGGTGCTGATCGTATTTTAGTACTATCACCAAAAGTAGCAACTTATGATATGATGCCTGAAATGAGTGCATTTGAGGTTAAAGACAAAGTAGTTGAAGCAATCAAGACTGAAAAATATGATACTATCATTTTAAATTTTGCAAATTGTGACATGGTTGGTCATACTTGTGACATGAATGCCACAATTAAAGCAGTAGAAACTGTAGATGCATGTATTGGAGAAGTTTATGAAGCAGTTAAATCTGTTGATGGAACTTTACTTGTGACTGCAGATCATGGTAATGCTGATAAGTTATTAGATGAAAATGGAAACTTGTTTTCAGCTCATTCAACTAATCCAGTACCATTTATGATTTGTAAAAAAGGTTATGAGTTACGCGAAGGCGGCAATCTAGGAGATATTACTCCAACAATGCTTGAGTTATTAAATGTTAAACAACCTTCATCAATGACAGGTAAGACTTTAATTAAAAAAGATTAATAAACACTAAGGTGTTAAATATAAAAAGGAGAAAGAATATGCCATTTATTAGAGAAGTTTATGCGCGTGAAGTTTTAGATTCACGTGGTAATCCTACTGTAGAAGTAGAGGTTTACACAGAAAGTGAAGCATTTGGTCGTGCTATTGTTCCAAGTGGAGCATCAACAGGAGAACACGAAGCTGTTGAATTACGTGATGGTGATAAGAGCCGTTACTTAGGAAAAGGCGTTTTAACTGCTGTTGCCAATGTAAATGAAATTATTGCACCAGAAGTTATTGGTATGAATGTTTTTGATCAAGTTGGAATTGATCGTTTAATGATTGAATTAGATGGATCAGATAACAAAGGTAAATTAGGAGCTAATGCAATTTTAGGTGTATCAATGGCTGTTGCACGTGCTGCTGCTGATTTATGCGGATTACCTTTATACAATTATTTAGGTGGATTTAATGCTAAAGAATTACCAACTCCTATGATGAACATCATCAATGGTGGATCACATGCTGATAATAATGTTGATTTCCAAGAATTCATGATTATGCCAGTTGGTGCTGATAATTTTAAAGAAGCTATTAGAATGGGTGCTGAAGTATTCCATAATCTAAAAAAAGTATTATCTGCAAGAGGTTTAAATACTGCTGTAGGTGATGAGGGAGGATTTGCTCCAAACTTAACAAGTAATGAAGAAGCTATTAAAGTAATTATGGAAGCAATTGATAAAGCAGGTTATGTTGCTGGTAAAGATGTATTCCTTGCAATGGATGTAGCTGCAAGTGAATTCTATGACAAGAAAAAAGAAAAATATGTTTTAGCTGGCGAAGGTGGAAAAGAATTTACATCTGAAGAATTAGCTAATTTCTATGTTGGTTTAGTTGATAAATATCCAATTATATCAATTGAAGATGGATTAGATGAAAATGATTGGGATGGATGGAAAATCTTAACTGAGAAATTAGGCAAGAAGATTCAATTAGTTGGTGATGATTTATTCGTAACAAATACTAAAAAATTAGCACAAGGTATTGAAAAAGGAATCGCTAATTCAATTTTAATTAAAGTAAACCAAATTGGAACTTTAACTGAAACTTTTGAAGCAATTGAAATGGCTAAAAAAGCTGGTTATACTGCAGTAGTATCACATCGTAGTGGTGAAACTGAAGATACAACTATTGCTGATATCGCAGTTGCACTTAATACAGGTCAAATCAAGACTGGTTCAATGAGTAGAACTGATCGTATTGCTAAATATAACCAATTAATTAGAATTGAAGATGAATTAGCTGAAACATCAGTATATAATGGACTAAAATCATTCTATAATTTGAAAAAATAATATTAAATTTTAATGTTAATCACAATGAGTTAATTCTCGTTGTGATTGACATTTTTTTATTGTAGCAAATAAAATACTTCTACATATTTGAGTAATACTATTGTATTTAGTTGTATGTTTGTGTTATTATAATATTATAAGATGGGTGTTTAACATGAATAAAAAAATTAGAATTACTTTATTCATTATTGTAACTTTATCGTTATTAGCTTTAACAATTTTGTTGTTTCCATTAATGTTATCGCTAAGAAATGAAGCAAATCGAATTGAACTTCAAAATACTGTTAATAGATATGGATTTGTAGGTTGGTTAATAATGCTATCAATCCAAATCATTCAAGTAGTAGTTGCAATATTACCGGGAGAACCGATAGAAGTAATTATGGGATTAATGTATGGTCCAATACTTGGAACATTAACTTGTATTTTAGGGATAGTTATTGGGACACTAATAATATTTGTTTTTACTAAATCGATTGGTAAACCTTTTATTAGTCTATTTGTAGATCCAGATAAATTCTCTGACTATAAATTTATTAATACAAGTAATAAAAAGGACTCGCTTGTATTTATCTTGTTTTTCATACCGGGAACTCCAAAAGATGTCCTTACTTATTTTGCTCCGTTTATTAAAATGAATATTTTTAGATTTATTTTGATAAGTACTTTTGCTCGCATTCCCTCGATAATTTCTTCAACGATTAGTGGGAAGAGCATAATTGATGGAAATTGGCTGCTTACTATTATAATATTTTCATCAACATTTATAATTGCCATTATTGGATATATTATAAATAGTAAGTTTTTAAGCAAAAATAAGTAGTCTTAATCATTATTTAAGTTTAATTTGTAATAATGTGTTATAATTTAATTGTGAAAGCGTATATATTTTTTGATTTTTTAAGAAAAGTGTGATATAATCTTTTCTTGTTGCGCATTAAAATAGATTTGCAATAAATTTCTTATGAAAGGTGGTGAGTAAAGAATGAATGAATCTTTAAATGAATTAATGAATAAAGCCATTAAAAACGGTTATGTTTATGAAGAACAATTACTTCAGTTTTTTGAAAAAGACAGTGTTGAATATGAACAAATGATAAAGAAATTACATGATGAAGAAATTGATATATTAGCACAAGAAGATGTTCAAGAAGAAGATGTACCAGAAAACATTAAAGAAGTTGATGAGGAAATTGAAAAATTACCAAAAGCTGCTGATAGTTTAACGGCTTACATTAATGATATTAAAGGATTTCCATTACTTACAGCTGAAGAGGAATTTGCATTAGCAGATGAAATTAAAGCCGGACAAGAAGCAAAAGAAAAACTTGAAACTGAAGGCGATGCTTTATCTAATGAAGAAAAGGAAGACTTATTAGATTTGATTGATCGAGCTGAAGCAAGCAAAGAATATTTTATTAATTGTAATTTAAGATTGGTAGTTTGGTGGAGTTCTAAATATAGAAATAAGGGATTATCACAAGACGACTTAATCCAGGAAGGTAATATGGGTTTAATGAGAGCAGTAGATAAATATGACTCTGCAAAAGGAGCTCGTTTTAGTACCTATGCTAGTAATTGGATTAGAAAAAGTATAATTAGAGGTATTCAAAATCAAGCGAGAACTATTCGTATCCCAGTTCATATTTCATCTTATATAAGCAAGATGAAGAGAATTGAACGAACATTAGAAAGTGAATTTGGGAGAGCCCCAACAGTTGAAGAAATTGCTGAAGAGATGGGCGAGAAAGTTGATAGAGTTAAAGAAATTCAAGGATATGTAAATGATAAAATATCTTTAGATACTCCAGTAGGTGAAGAAGATGCTTCTAACTTAGGAGACTTAATTTGTGATACAAATACTTCAAATGCTTTTGAAGAGATTGTTAAGGTCGAATACAAAGCTGAAATACATCGCATTTTAAGAGAACTTAATCCTAAAGAGTATCAAGTTATTACCCAAAGATTTGGAATACATGATGGCAACACAAGAACACTTGAAGAAATTGGTCAAGGTTTAGGGTTGACTCGTGAGAGAGTTCGTCAAATCGAAGCAAAAGCATTAAGAAAATTAAGACATCCAAGCAGAAGCGAGAAGATGAAACAATATATGGAAGTATAACCTATTCAACAATATTGGATAGGTTTTTTATTTTCCAGTTAAAATTGTTTAAAAAAACACGATATTATGGTATAATTAAAATAACTAGGTAGGTATAAATATGAGTTGGTTTCGCAAGAAAAAAGTGGAAGTTATAGATCTTAAAATCTTAGATACTGTTAACAAAAAGGAAGAAGATTTATCATCCTTTAACTCAAACAGATCAGATAATGAAATTGTTGGATTTAATTTATCCTCAGTGCAAATAAAGAAGGATATTATTGAATTAAATTATTCTAAAATTAAAAAAAGTAATTATGAAATAACTAGTGAATATTATATATTTAAAATCTTTTCTAGAATAATTCTTAAAGATAAAGATTTTATTAATAATATTGAAATAATTGATAAACATATGAATAGAGTAAAAAAAGAATATGAAATTCTCCAAAAAGCTATGAATGAACTACATAATTCTTTGGTAGAAGATGACACATATCTTAATGATGCTTATGAGAAATTAAGATCCATAGATGAATTTCATCGCAGAATTAAGGACATACTTCAAGATGTTAAGAACCAGCACTTTAATTTATTAAAAATAGCAACTGTAAATGTCTGCTTGAATAAAAGTAATCAGGATTTAGAAGTTCTATATGATAGGTTAAATAGTTTCTTAAATGACTATAAGAGTTTAAAAGAAGCTAGTGAATATATATTCTATAATAGTGGATCAATTATCCTTGACTTGGTTGAAAGTATAGTAAATAAAATCAATCAAAGTAAA
>JBAYTC010000026.1:0-17145 GCA_041675825.1 Bacilli bacterium
ATTGCTTGATCTCTTCTTGATGCACTATTTTTAAGAGCTTTTTTTATCATACGAATACTAAAATAATATATTGGTAAGGTTGATAATGTTATTAAGAAAAACCAAGGTCCAATAGATAATAAAGTAGCAAGTAGTCCAATAAAAATAAAAGAGTAGTGAATAAACGGAATTAAATTACGGGAAATATAATTAGTTCCAATTTCTTCAGAATTTTTTATAATTTTATTAATTGTGTCTTCTTTATCTAAACGATTGAAATCTAATAATTCAGATCTCAATACTGTTGAATAAGCTTGTTGATTTAATGCCGATGATATATCACTTCCTAAAACACTTGATTTAGAAACGCGATTTGCTTCAAGGATGAATGTCATTGCGGTAACTACTAAAACAAGTGAACTTGTTAAAATGATATCGCCAACAGAAGCGCCTTGGGCTACAACTCTATTTACAAGAGTTCTAAGCAATAGTGGAGTCACAATTCTAAAAGCTGCTGCAAAAAGAATCATTATAAATAAAGAAAAAATTAATTTTTTACGAGAAAATACGATACTTTTAATAATACTTTTAGAATTCATAATCAACACTCCTTTGTATATATCATACTATATTTTAAGTTTTATGTCAAAAGAAAAAACATTATTTATCTATACGAGAAATAAAATTGATTTTTATTGTGATTTATTGTATACTATTTACATAAGAGGTGAAAAATTATGAACATAGCAATTTATCCTGGTTCTTTTGATCCAGTTTCCAATGGTCATTTAGATATAATTGAAAGAGCAGCCAAAATATTTGATCATGTTTACGTGCTTGCATCAATTAATCCTAACAAAAAATACATTTTTACTGATGAAGAACGTTTAAACATGTTGAAAATAGCAACTAGACATATAGGTAATGTAACAGTTGAGGCAAGCAAAACATTAGTTTTAAATTATGCTAGAGAGAAAAAAGCTAAAGTAATTATTAGAGGCTTACGTAATTTTATTGACTACCAAAATGAAATTACACTATTTTCATTTAATAGATCAATGGATAAAAATATTGATACCGTAGTATTTTTTCCTTCTGCAGATAATTTGTTCTTATCAAGTACTTCTATTAAAGAACTAGTATTATTTGGAGGTAGCATAAATAAATATGTTCCTGAAGGAACAGAAGATATAATTATAAATGGAATAAAAAGAGCAAATAAATAAAATACTATGATGAACTTAGTTCATCATAGTATTTTTTAATAATTTGAATAATCTTTTAATATTATCTTTTTTTGATTTCTAGTTTCTATCATGTCAATTATCCTTTGATTGCTACTTCCTCGGTATAATAAAGAAAGTGATTTTTTTTCAATTTCAAACTTCCCATCAATTAGAACATCAATTATATCTAGAACTTCATAAATATGAGAATTATTCATGTTTAATAATTCTTCATATGTATAACCAGAATAAGCAATTATATGATATTGTTCTTTTTTTACTTTAATACATAAATCTAATAATTGTTCTGGTTGTAAAAATGGTTCTCCACCGGATAATGTTATACCAGAAATCAAAGGGTTTTGTTTCATTTTTGAAACAATTTCATCATTTTCTACTAAATAACCTGTGTCTAGTGAATGGGTTTTTGGATTATGACATCCCGGACAGTTATGCAAGCATCCTTGGGTAAAAATCGTATATCTGATTCCCGGGCCATCAACTGTAGACTCAGCAATTTCCCCGGCAAGTCTTATTTTCATCTTAAAGTTCCATTATGTTTTACACGATGATCCACTTCTGCTTTTTTAGCATTATTAAATCTGTCTAATGTTCCTACTAAATAACCTGTTATTCGACGTATTCTCTCAAATTTAACATTATTCTCAGCTCTTCCACATTTAGGGCATGCATCATCAATTATTCCATTATATCCACATATAGGATCACGATCAATTGGATGGTTAACACTTCCGTAACCAATACCAGTATCATGCATATGTCTAATAATTCTTTCAAAAGCTTCTGGATTCTTAGCAATATCTCCATCAACTTCAACATATGAAATATGACCAGCATTCGTTAGTGCATGATATGGTGCTTCAATATTGATTTTTTCAAATGCTGATATATTATAATAAACAGGAATATGGAAAGAATTAGTATAGAAATCTTGATCAGTTACATCTTTAATTTGTCCAAATTTCTTCTTATCAATATTAACAAATCTTCCAGATAAGCCTTCTGCTGGAGTTGCAATTAAAGAGAAGTTCAGCTTGAGTTTTTTTGAAAACTCATCACACTTTTCTCTCATTCTTCCAATAATCTCCAAACCAAGTTTTTGAGATTCAGCCGATTCACCATGATGTTTTCCATTTAGTGCTTTTAAACTTTCAGCAAGACCGATAAACCCTATGGTTAAAGTTCCGTGTTTGATTATATCTCCAACTTCATCATCCCAATTTTTAGTTTTAGAATCCATCCATACACCTTGTCCCATCAAGAAAGGAAAGTTATAAACTTTACGATGCATTTGAATATCTAATCTTTCTAATAATTGATCTTTAACTAACTCTAATTTTTGATCTAATTCTTTGTAGAACCCTTGGAGATCATTTCGATGATTTAAGCCAATTCTTGGTAAGTTAATAGAAGTAAAACTTAAATTACCTCTACCTGAAGCTGTTTCTCGGCTTGGATCAAATGTATTTCCCATAACTCGAGTACGACAGCCCATATAAGTAACCTCAGTATCATAATCACCATCTTTATAATATTGTTTATTATACGGTGCATCTAAGAAAGAAAAGTTAGGAAATAGTCTCTTTCCACTGGTTACTATTGCTTGCTTAAACAAATCATAGTTAGGATCCTCAGGGAAGTAGTTAACCCCTTCTTTAACTTTAAAAATTTGTATCGGGAATATTGGAGTTTCTCCATTACCTAAACCACTTACTGTTGCATCAAGTAAGCAATTCATGACCATTCTACCTTCTTCTGAGGTATCAGTTCCATAGTTCAAACTACTAAAAGGGACTTGAGCTCCTGCTCGAGAGTGCATAGTATTTAAATTGTGAATTAAAGCTTCCATTGCTTGATAAGTTGCATCTTTAGTTTCTTCATGAGTTAACTTTACAATTTTATCAATAATTTTATCTTTATTTTCAAAATCAAGTCTCTTTTTAAACTCAGAAATATATCCAGTATCTTTTAGTTGAACAGGATAAACTTCATTTATCTCATCAACTAGATCTTTTAAATATTCAGCAGAATAAGATTCATCAATTACTTGCATGAATTTTTGTAGATTTTTTCTAAAAGTTTTTTTGTATGTTTTTCTAACACCAACAGCCATTGAATAATCAAAATTAGGAATGGATTGTCCACCATGTTGATCATTTTGGTTAGCTTGTATGGCAATACATGCTAATGAAGCATAACTTCTAATATTTTGTGGTTCACGAATAAAACCATTACCTGTCGAGAAACCACCCTCAAATAATTTTATTAAATCGATTTGACAACAAGTCATAGTGAGGGTATAAAAATCTAAATCATGTATATGAATATCTCCATTTGCATGCGCTTCTGAAAAACGCGGATTAACTACTTTCGATAAATAGAAAGCCTTGGAAGATTCACTTCCATATTTTAACATAGTACCCATGGCAGTATTACCATCGATATTAGCATTTTCTCTTTTAACATCATTTTCACTTGAATCTTGATATGTAATATCATATAAAGATTGCATTAAATTTGTTTTAGCCTCTCTAACTTTTGTTCTTTCAGCACGATATACGATGTATTTTTTTGCAACATCATATAATCCATTTTCTAATAAAGCTTTTTCAACATAGTCTTGTACTTCTTCTACGGATGGGTTCTTATCTTTAAAGTTACTGTTAATTTCACTAACAACAACTTGAGTAACTTTCCCAGCCATTTCGAAGTCAACTTGATCAATTGCTTCTTGTGCTTTGATAACGGCATTTAAAATCTTCTCAGATGTAAATTTTTCTTTTCTTCCGTCTCGTTTAGTAATAAATTTAACCATTTCTTTCCCCTTTCTTTATGAAAACATAATGAAAACTAATCTTTATAGTAAAAATTTAACTTCACTAGATGATTCTAGCCAAGTTAAATTCAATGATATATTTGATCAATTATTGTGTAGTTTTCAATGCCTTTAACCCATTATATACCTTTAAAAAATATAAGTCAACATGTAAATTAAGTTTTTTATTTACATTTTTTTACTAAACTTTTTCATTAAATAATCACGTTTTTTCATATTTTAACAGTTGATTTTCTTTGTTTTTTTCAACATTTTATGTTATACTATTATTACTAAATGAAAAGGAGAATGCTATGAAAAAGAAATTAATTGGGGTTACACCTCGTATATTGTATGAAAAAGAAGTAAGAAAACAATTTGTAAATGAAAGATATCTAAAAGCTCTAATCCAGAGAGGTTTTAACACAATTATGTTAACATTGGATAATCCTAATGTTGAAGAAATTCTTGATTTATGCGATGGTTTTTTAATTACTGGGGGAACTGACATTGAACCAAAGTTTTTCAATGAAGAAAATACTGGTGAATCAAAAAACTGTGACATTCATTTAGATGTGTTAGATCAACAAGTAGTTCTTCATGCGAAAAAACATCAAAAACCATTATTAGGAATATGTCGTGGTCATCAAGCAATTAATGTGTTCTTTGGTGGTAGTTTACACCAAGATATAGGCACCAGCCATGAAAATTGTACCCATCAAGCAGTATCTGTTAAAAACAGATTTATTGATTGGCCATATGAATTTGAAATAAACTCATACCATCATCAAGTTACTAAAGTAGTTCCAGAAGAATTTGAAGTGGTTGCAAGAAGTAAGGAAGACAATTATGTTGAAGCAATTATTCATAAAGAATTACCAATTATTGGAATTCAATGGCATCCTGAAATGAGACAAGAAAATGAGATTAGTATCAAAATATTTGATAGTTTTGCAAAATTATTCTAAGCAAATAAAAAAAGATAATTTGAAATGAATTATCTTTTTTTATATTTTCTCATGTTTATAAAAATAATAACCCTAAAACAAACCACATTCAAAATTAATAAGTATTTCTTGTCCATCCATTTAACTCTATCTTTTATACCTTAAATATTCTACTTGAATCTTTTAGACTATAGGATCTTATGAAAAAATAAAAGTATCACAAAATGTTGTGATACTTTTATCATTAATCACCAGAATATATGCTTCTAATAATCGCATCAAATTCTGTTTTCATTATTTCAAATGCTTCAAGAATCCTTATTCTTGGTTTTTCTTCAGGAACTGTAGTATCAATTTCATAGAATAATTCATCTTTAGATAAATCTGAATAAGTGACTACAACCTTAAATATATTAAGTTTATTTGAGGAAATATCAGTAAACGTAAAGCTGTTTATATCAGGATGATACATATATGCTTGTTTAATTACATAATCATAATCAGTCTGTACAACTTGCATGTTAATAACATTTTTGTAAGCTGATTTTGGCCAAGTAAGTGTTGCAGTTAAAGGTTTAGCCGAAGTTTGTTCTAAAACTATAGCTTCCTTAAAACTATCCCTTGAAAAATTAGGATCTGATGAACCCACTCTCTTTGTTAATATTGGTTTAGGATTTCCTTGTGAATCCTTTAACTCATCTACTGTGTTACCTGCTAAATTTATCACATCAATATAAATTTCTTTATCTGTGACTGTTATTAGGTTTGCTAGACTTGTTCGTTCAATAACTTTTGCATATAAATCATTTTCCTCAGCTGAATAGAACTTTTCTCCACCAGAACCACCGATTATATAAGTTGTTCCTCTGATTGGGTCAGTAGAAACTTTATTATTGTATGCTATATGACTTCTAGAATATATGTGGTCATGACCAGATAATACTAAGTCTACACCATAACGATCGAACACCTCTAACCAATTATATCTTACGTTTATACTATCGGATGCATAAATACTTCCATACATGCTCCTATGCATACCAACAATAATAAAATCGGCATCATTATTCTTTTGAACAACTTCTTCAAACCAAGGTTTTAGAGTTGCTTGTGTTTTGCTTTCAGTATTAAGACCAATAAATAAAGCATTGTTATATCTAAAATAATAAGTATTATTTAGGTGGTTTCTAGCACCATTATCTGGATTGTTATTATTTATATTATAAAATTCACCAAAATAAGAACCAGAACCCATCGCATCATAATATTCATGATTCCCGGGAATAGTCGCTATAACTTGTCTATTAATATTTGACTTATTATAAAACATATTCCACTGATTTTCATCTCCACCGTCATCAATAATATCACCTGTAAAAAAAGTGAAAGTAATATCAGGATTTTTATTGAAAGCTTGCGTCATTAAATTGTTAAATATTTGGGAAGTTGTTTCATTGTAGTATTGCGGATCTGTAATATGAAGAAAAGTAAAGTCTCCTTCTTTTGCTGTTGAAAAATAATAATTTTTAGAGAAATCACCCTCTTTTCCTACACGGTACATATATTTGGTATCAGGACTTAAATCTTCAAGATTAACTCTAACTCGATATCTATCACCAAATCCAATGATTGCAGCACCTTGTGGTGCTGACCAATTTTCATAAGTACCACTAACTCTAGTTGCATTATTAAATGAAGTATCACTAACAGTTGTAAATTCTACAAATGTGTCTAAAACATCTGTATGATAATTTATACGAACAGAATTTGCTAAATTCTCACCAGGGTTGGTTATAATGTTATATGCAGTCTTACCCGCGGCATTAATGCTAGAAAACCCCAGCCCAAAAAACGTTATTAAAAGTAGTATTAGAAACTTCTTCATTTTTACCTCTTTTCCTCTTCTTTAAATAAATAACTAGTCATTGATATTGATCCAGCATAGATTTCTTTTAAACGAACGATAACTTCATCATTTTGATTAGTAGCACCTAATACAACTAGTAAAGGATTGAAGTGTTCAGTAGTTGGTACAGCTAGACGGCTGACCTCTCCAATAGAATCATAGTTGATAATAGCTTTATGATTTTTAATGATAATATTTTGATAAATATAATTATCAAAAGTTGAAGCCCAAGGATAATTTGCTTGAAAATTAGCAAGTCTTAAATTATGGACTATATTTCCACTACCAATAATTAAAACATCTTCTTCTCGCAATACTTTTAGTTTTTCACCTAATTCATATAACATAAAGTTAGATGCATAATAATCCAAACTCACTTGAACAACAGGAATGTCATTATTAGGATACATTATTTTTAAAATACTCCATGCTCCATGATCAATACCCCAACTATCATCTAATGTTGAATCTGGGATGAGTAAATTAAGTTTTTTAGCTAATTCTAAATCTGTTGGACAATCATATTTTGTTTCATAGAGAACTTTTGGAAATCCATAAAAATCATAAATGAGTTTTGGTGGTTGTTGATACATAATTTTAGTGCCTTTTGTGAGCCAATGAGCAGATACAATAACTATTTTTTTTGGTTTTGAAAACTCCTGGCTTAACTTCTTCCACTCTTTTGTGAATGTATTTGATTCAATTGCATTCATTGGTGACCCATGGCCGATAAATAATACTGGTAGCATATAATATTCCTTTCATTACTGACTATATAATAACAAATTTTTTAATTAATTTCAACTATAAAAGTTATTAATAAAAATTTTAAAAAAAGTTAATAATAAAAATTAAACTACCTACTTATAATAGTTTACTAAGTAAATTCTTTATATTTTAATAAAATTGTTGTATAATTATTAATAGAGGTGAGTTTTATGTGTGGACGTTTTACAATAACAGTTACCTATGATCAATTGGAAGAATATGTTAAGAACCAATATGACTTGACGTTAAAAGGCACTGAACTTAATGTTCCAAGTTATAATGTTGCACCAACAACAAATATTATCTCGATTCTTAATGATGGAAAAAATTATCGAGTTGGCACTTTAAAATGGGGATTCTTACCACCTTTTCCGATAAAAAATAATTTTGGTTTTATAAATGCTAAAGCTGAAACGCTTTTTGAAAAACCATCATTTAAAAAAGCTGCACTTTTTCAAAGATGTGTTGTTTTAGCTGATGGATATTATGAATGGAAACAAGAGGAAACTAAAATTCCTTATTTAATAAAAACAAATGATGGAATCTTCAAAATGGCAGCTATTTGGAATACAATTATCAATCCCGATGGAACAAAGTCAAACACGGTTGCTATAATTACAACCAATGCCAATAAGGAAACAATTAATATTCATGAGCGTATGCCAGTTATCTTAAATAATGATACCGAAGCAATTTGGTTAAATCCCAATATTAAAGATTCAAATATTTTAAAACCTCTTCTTAAACCCTATGATCAACCTTTAATTATATACCCAGTTTCAACCGAAGTTAATTTTGTTAGAAACAATTACCCAGATTTAACCAATAGATTATAATCAATTTTTGAAAACAGTCGTGTATAAAACATGACTGTTTTTTCATGAAAAATATACTTTTTTTTCACATTGACTAAACTGATTTGTCTATTGTATAATGGATTAAGGAGGAGTTTTTATGGAAAATCTAATAAAATACCAACTTAATAAAAATATTGTTTGTATTGATCTAAAAAGTTTTTATGCAACCGTAGAATGCGTTATCCGTGGATTAGACCCATTTAAAACTCCATTAGTTGTAGCTGATAGTGGTAGGGGTGGGGGATCAATTGTTCTAGCAGTTAGTCCCTATCTTAAAACCAAAGGGATTCCATCAAGATGTAGAATATTTGAAATTCCTAAGGGTCTTGATATTATATTTGCTAAACCGAGAATGCACACTTATTTAGAATATAGCACTAAAGTAATTGAAACTTATCTTGAGTTTATCAGCGATGAAGATCTGTATGTATATTCAATTGATGAATGTTTCTTAGACTTAACTCATTATTTGAAACTATATAAAAAAACTGATTATGAATTAACAAAGGAAATTTTAGATCGAATAACCAAGAAACTTGGTTTATATGCAACTGCAGGAATAGGACCAAATATGCTAATGGCTAAACTTGCTATGGATATTGAAGCAAAGAAGTCACCTGATTTTATAGCAAAATGGAATTATTCAGATATATCCACTAAACTATGGGAAGTATATCCGCTCTCAAAAATGTGGAGTATTGGACATAGAATGGAAAAAAACCTTAATTCATTAGGATTATTTAAAGTTGGTGATATAGCTAATTATGATAAAATGAAACTCAAAAAAATATTTGGAGTATTAGGCTTAGAACTATGGTATCACACAAATGGAATTGATATGTCATTAATAGCTGACAAAGGAAAATTAAGAAAAGAACATAAATCATTTGGTAATGGACAAGTCTTGTTTAGAGACTATCCTGCTTCTGAAGCACTAACTATTATTTTAGAAATGGTAGATGAGGCAACAAGAAGATTACGTTTATCAAAAAAGATGGCAAGAACAGTACACTTGGGAGTTGGATATTCAAAAAATTATGGAGGCGGGTTTTCGCGACAAATAACACTAGATCAACCCACCCAAAACGAAAGCATAATATATAAAAATTGCTTAGTTTTATTTGATCAATTCTATGAAGGTCTACCAATTAGAACTTTAAGTGTTTCTCTAACTAATCTTGTTGAAAACAAAAGTTATCAATTTTCAATTTTTGAAGACCCTGACTATTTAGAAAAAGAGTATTCATTACAATCAACTATTGATAAAATTAAATTTAAACATGGTAAAAATGCAGTAAATAGAGCTTCAAGTGAATTAAAACACTCGACTATTAAAGACCGAAATAAACAAATTGGAGGCCATAATAGTGGATTATAAAGATCGTGGAATCATAAAATGGGCGCCTTTTGATGCATTAGTTGGCTTTAACCAAATGGTTAATGATTTAAAATACAAAATGGGTAAAAAAAACAAACCCATACTTGAAGAAGACCAATTAAATGAAATGGATTACATTATTAAAGAAGCAATAAATTTAAATAAAGAAATTCAAATTGACTACTATCATGATGGGTATATTAAATCTATATATGGATATGTAAAAAAGGTTAATTTATATGACCAGACTTTAATTCTTGGTTTTAATATAAAGATTGAATTAACAACAATCGTAAATATCCAAATGGTAAGTTAAAAGGGCCAACTCAAAGAGTTGACCCTTTTTTAAATATCTTCAAAAGTTTTAGTTTCAATGATTTCACCAACATATACGTCATGAACTTCACCAAAAGAATAGAATTTTTTTTGAATATCTGTTGTTACATTTTCTAAATTAATTGAACCTTTATAAATCTTCTTGCATAGAATTATCATATATGCTTCTTTAAAACCTACAGATTCACCAAATTTAATTGGTGTTAGTTTGGATTCTTTGACCTTGTCTACATCTTTCCCACTAACTGTACCTAAATAAGACATCGTCTTTTTATATCTAGGATAAAAGAAAGCTAAAGTAAAATAGTCATTTTTGTCCATAAATTTATGAGTATATCTATTTGGTCTTACATAGACTGTAGCTACTTCTTTTTGCCATAAATGGCCAACTTGAGCCCATCCTATAGTCATTGTATTAAAATCATCTAAATTACCAGATGTTAATAAACAACCATCTTCAACCATTGAACTAAACTCATTCATGGAAACAACTTCCTCCTATAAATTCTCTTAATAGTGAATTTGTTGGAACAATAGCCTCATCAATATCCTTAACATATTTTAAAAACTTAACTAATCTATTAGCAGGAATATAATATTCACTATTTTTATCAATTGCCGCTAGAACTGGAAGTGCGTATTTCTTCATTACACCCATCTCGTAAGTAAGTTCAGTGTTAAAAACAAAATCGCTTGATTCTTGGAATGGATAAATCCATTTAAACTCGCCACGACGTACAGATTGCCACATTGCTAATGTATCTACTGGTGAGGTTTTACGATATTTGGCATCACGAACAATACGACGTAGTAATCTTAAATCAGTCGCGCTAATTGGATTATGGTTATCAATATTAATTTGTGAAGTTGGACTAATGTATATTTTAAATTTTTGATGTTTAGGAATTGAATGCGTCAATCTTTCATTTAATGCATGAATACCTTCAATAATTATTGGTTGATTACGACGAACTTTAATTTTCTTTCCTTTTAGTCGCTTTCCTTGTTTAAAATCAAAAATTGGAAGTTCTACTTCTTTACCTTGAATTAAAGCAAGTAATTGTTTATTAAAGAACTCAACATCCAATGCTTCAACATGTTCTAAATCTGGATTACCATATTTATCTTTAGGTGCTTGATCTCTTGGTAAATAATAATCATCCATTGATATCTTTACTGGTTTTAAACCTCTAGTCATTAATTCAATTCTCAATCGGTGTGAGAATGTTGTTTTACCTGATGATGATGGTCCAGCGATACAAATTAGACGTAAGTTTTCAATATCATTTTTAATAGTTAAACCTAATTCACTTAACATATTGTTATGTTTAGTCTCACACATATTAACAAAATCAACAACTGTATTATTTTCAACATGTCTATTTATATCAGCAATCGTTTGCCCCTCAGCTGTCAAACTCCAAGTTCTAGCATCAGTTAACATACGACCAAATCTAGGAGAATCTTCAAATGGTGGAATCTCCCCATCATATTCAGCTCTTGGATATTGAATAACAAACCCAGGATGATATGGTAAAATTTTAAATTTAGATAAGTAACTAGTATTTGGCACCATATATCCAAACATATAATTAACATATCCATCACACTCATAAGCATTAACAGTGTCTTCAGGACGATATTTTAAAACTTCAACCTTATCATGATAACCACGTTTACGATAAAGTTCTAAAGCCTCTTCTTTAGAATATTTCTTTCTAATAATCGGTAAAGATGCATTTATTAATTTATTCATCTCGTTTTCTAACTTTTCAATAAAATCATCATCGATATCTTCATCAATCCCCTCTAGATGACAAGATATTGATCTAGAAACAGATTGATGAAAATAAACCTTTACATCCTTATACATTTTTTCTAAAGCCATAATAACTAGATAACGCAAACTTGTTTCATAAACATTTACTGCATCAAAATTATCTAATCCTAAAAATTCAATCTCACAATCATAATTAACATAATAACCTAATTCACGTAAACGATTATTCACTTTCGCAACATAATAAGTATTTCCGGTTTTTTTGGCGATTTCTTCTAATGTTAATTTCACTTCACTCTCATACTTCTTTTTTTCTAAAACATATGTGTACATAATTTCACTAATAGCCTAAGCTACTCCTTTCTTTTCTTCTTCTACATTACTTAGCAATATCGAAAGAGTTATCATAACAATTCCCGAAAATATGCTAGTATCAAACAAACTTTGAATAATGATTACTAAAAATATCAATAATACATATTTATTATAACATGATTTTTTAAGTAATGTTTTTATTACCGCAAACAAATAATATCCCACTCCACAAAGACCAATTAAACCTAAAGTAGCCATTGTCTGAATAATGAAGTTTGGAAAATAATTCGGGTCATAAATGAAGTAAACATTGCTGATAAACAAGCTACTAATATTAGCTCCCAAACCAACAATCGGACTCATTTTAACAACGTCAAGACCAAGCGATAATAAAACGTCTATCCCATCTTGGGAAACAGACCCTCTTCCAATTCGGTCATACCAATTTAAGGTAATACCTAATGGATTAGAAACAAACAATCTAAATAGTAATGCTATTATAACATATAAAATAAATTGTTTCACTAAATATGGATTTTTCTTGCTATCATTATACATGTTCATTAAATATGGAACACTAATAATAACAATGGCGATATAAGTACCCTTTGTAAGGGTAAGTATTGAAAAAGAAATCATAAGAAAAATCAATATTAAATATCGATTCTTATAAGTTTGTATATATTTTATTGATGAAAGAATAATCGTTGAAAGAAAGAAATATGATATTACATTATATGAACCCCAACCTAGAGTTAACTTGCTTAAATTTTCTAAAAAGTCAAATTGTAAATTTGTTATAAAATATATAAATATTTGTAATACAATTATAAAACTTATATAAATAAAACTATTAATAATAATATCTTTCTTATCACTCTTAATATTATAAAAATATACTAATAATACCGTATATATCAAAAATTTAGAAATACCAAGCATTGATAACTCAAAACTTATAGTATAAAACAGTGAAAACATCATTAATACCAATATTATAAACATCGCTTTTATAATATTATTTATAGTATACATTTGGTATTTAATAATATCCAATACTAAAATAACCGCAATTATCAATCCAATAATAATACTTAAAACACTAAAGTCCGGATTATAATGCATAAATGGAACAGCAATAATTATTGGTATTAATAGTCTTCGGTCAATATTTTTATATGTAATAAAACCCGTAAATATTAATAATGATATTAAATATAATAAGTCCAGCTTAAAAAACCAGTTTACTAACCCAATTAAATAAAAAATTAAAATATAATACTTTTTTAAGTCTAGTTTATTCATTTAATTCACCTATATAAATTATATCAAAATTCATCATAAAAGTAAAATGAAAAAAAGAGCAAAATGCTCTTTTTATTTATTTGCTTTTTCGATTGCTTTTTTAGCACTCTTAACTAAACCTGAAAAAGCTTTTGGTTCGTAAATTGCTAATTCTGATAACATTTTTCTGTTAATTTCGATATTAGCTAATTTTAAACCATACATTAATTGACTATATGACATTTCATTAATTCTAGCTCCCGCATTAATACGAGTAATCCATAATTTACGGAAGTCTCTTTTTCTTCTTTTTCTATCTCTATAAGCGTAAGATAATGATTTCATTACCTGTTGATTCGCTACTCTATATAACGTGTGTTTTGATCCAAAATATCCTTTGGCTAATTTCAAGACTTTTTTACGTCTTCTTCTTGAAACTACCCCACCTTTAGTACGTGGCATTTTAATTCCTCCTTAAATTATTTAATATTAGCAAGTTGCTTTTTGATACGTTTTAAATCTGATGCTGAAATTGTTGCAGCTTTACGTAAATGACGAATACGTTTTTGTGTTTTACCTGGAGCTAAATGACTAGTTCCTGGACGACCTCTTTTAATATGGCCTGAGCCTGTTTTCTTAAAACGTTTTTTTGTTCCCTTATGGGTTTTCATTTTAGGCATAAATTTACACTCCTATCTCTTATTTGTCTTTTTTAGGGCTTAAAATTGCAGACATATTTCTACCTTCTAATGTCGGTTTAGATTCTACAACAGCAATATCTGATAATTTTTCAATGTATTTTACAATCATATCAAAATTATTTTCACTATTGTTACTTAACATTCTGGCACGACGATTGAAAGTTAATGTTACTTTTAATTTGTCCCCATCTTCTAGAAATTTAATTCCTCTTTTTAGTTTTGTTTCAAAGTCATTACTGCTTATAACCGGAGTTAATCTAATTTCTTTTATTGTAACAACCTTTTGATTCTTTTTTGCTTCACGAGCCTTCTTTTGCATTTCGTAACGATACTTACTGTAGTCCATAAATCTACATACTGGTACCTTTGCATTAGGGGCAACACAAACCAAGTCAGAATTTCGAGATTCGGCCATCTTAATAGCATCTTGTAGGGATTGCTCTCCTAAAGATTCACCATTTTCATCAATAACCAACACTCTATCAGCTCTAATGTTTTCATTCACTAAAGCATCGTTTTTACGATCCATATTCTTAATAAAAGACACCTCCTACGTGTTTTTTATCTATCAAAAGCGAAAAAAAGTGAGTGCTTAAAGCACCCACAAAAAATCACAAAAAAAATACTATTTTTAAAGCGACATAAAACCTACCAACGTTAGTCAATCAGGTGAGAAGTGGGTACTTCTTCTTTCCACTATGATAAATTACTTATTCATTATACTGTATAAATCAATATAAGTCAAGTTATTAATAGTTAATATCTTTAAACTTATAAATTATTAAAGCAATCAACCAATAAATAACTAGAATTATTATACCATAAATAATTAAAAAATCACTATTTATTTTATCATTTAATAAAATACTACTAAAACCCTCTAAATTATCTCCAAATATGAATAAACCAAAAGGGATTAACATAATAAATTGATTATTGACTAACATAATCATAATAAATGCAATCATTCCATATACATTGTTTAAAATAAAGATTGTTATAAACCTAATATGAATTATACTAAAATAATAGTATTCATCAATAACTATTCTACTAACAAATAGAAATAATAAATAAAACATCAATATAATTACAAAATTGATAATCAATAAACAAATAAGTTTAGTAAATAAATATTTAACTCTACTAATGCTCCCAACATAAAAGTAAAAATAATAATCACGAGCTTCACTCATTGAATAACAATATATAAAAATAGAAATCAAAACCGAAATTATTTTCAAAAATGGATAAACATTATCTAAATAACTATACATATTCTTATCATTTACTAATAAACTAAATAATATCATTAAATTAGTGATTAAAATTATAGCAATAATTAGCTTATTAAATAGATAATACAAATGAATCTTGATCATGCTAATACTAAATCTCTATTAACAATATTGATCTTTTCAAAATCAAAACCTTCAAACTGTTCGAAATAATGAGTAGATATTATAATTGTTGAATCAACATTCATTAAATGATTTATAAAATATTGCTTACTCTTAATATCTAAACCATTAATGGGTTCATCAAATATTATAATTTCACTTTTTTTAATTAACGCTTGAATTATTATTGCCTTTTGTCTCATTCCCTTTGAATACTTATAAAATGGTTTATTAATATTTAATTCAAATTTTTCAGTAAATTCATTAATTACTTTCAAATCATATTTATTTAAAAAAGTCTTTAAAGATATAAAATCTGGTAAAATACTTTTTTCTGGTACATAACTAATACTATTATATTTTTTAAATATCAATCCACTATCAACTTTTATTAATTCTAATATTATCTTTAATAAAGTAGATTTACCACTTCCATTTTCACCAACTAGTAAATACTTCTTGCCTCTTATAAAACTAAAATCTTTTATATCTAATACTAAATCTTTCCCATAGCTCTTTTTCAGATTTTTAAGTTCAATTATTTTTGAATTCATAGAAATTCAGTTCCTCAACTAGTTCAGTATACTCATGGTCAATAAAAAAGGTAAATTTAGGATAAAACATTGATTTAGCACCATTATTGCCCTCATACTCGACTTTTATCCCTACATCGAGTATTTGATAAAGTTCTTTATAAGTGAATTTAAAGAGAAATTTGCTTTCACCATTAATTGTGAATTCTTCAAAATTTGAAGAGTTTTTAACTAATTTATGATTAATATCATTAGACTCATTATCAAAATCATCAATTTTGATAACTTCATGAAGTTCTAGATTATTATCGCTAAATGTAATATTCTTTACTAATATTTCTTCATTTGCTGTAAAGCCAACATAACACCCTACTAAATAGTTTCTATTATCTTCTTTTCTTGATAAACCCAATAAATAATTAATTGATAAATTATTATCTATATAACTATCTGCACTCATTATTGAAACACTTCCAATATTAATTAAGTAATTATTATTATCAGTAATTATATTTAAATAAGCATCATTTAAATATAAATTGTAATTATAATCACTTGTTAGTTTAAAACGATACTTATAATAATTCTTATTACTAATTTTCGCTTCATACAAAAAAATCACTTCTTGAACATTCACACTAATTAAGTCACTATCATTTTTAATTACAGAAGATTTTATTTTATTAGGATTTGTAAACTCAGAATTTTTCTTATTCACAAATAAATCTACTTCCATTAACAACGACTCATCGCTTAAGAGTATATTATTATAACTTGATTTAATTATAGCAACCTCTAAATTCTTTGGTTCTATACTAATTAAAAGAATAATAGCGCAAATTGTAATTATTCCAATAAAAACATAAAAAATCTTCTTATGCATCTGTTTCTACCAACTC
>JBAYTC010000027.1:0-15346 GCA_041675825.1 Bacilli bacterium
GCTTTTGCTGGAGTTAAAGCAATTAAATCTTCAATTTTGCTAACTGGTAATTGTTTAACTGTTACTTCAACAGTTCCAGTTTTTTCTTTTTCACCAATAGTTACAGTAATTGTAAGAGTCACTTTTGTATCATCATTAGGTACAGTTACTGTACCATCGTTTGCTAAAACATCAACATTACTTGATTCCCAAACAATAGTAGCTTCTCTATCAGTATTTTCAACTGGTAAATCTAAGTCCTCAGTAACAATAGCATCTTTAAAGTCTGCAAGTAACTCATTTAAAGTTCTAATAGCATTCTTTTCATCATCATACTCATAAGTAGTTCCAGCAGGGAATGTATCAGGTAATAATAATGTAAATGTATCATCTCTATTATCATATAAAACAGCATTAACAGTAATAAACTTATCTAAGTTTGCATTAATTGTTTCAACTGATTTTGCAGATGTATATTTATTAATAAACACTTTAACTCTCGCATCAAGAGGGTCTTGGATTACCCAAGGCTTGTTTGAATCTGAAGTTTTAACTAGTAATCCTTCAAGTTTAACTAATTTAGAATAAAAACTCTTGTCTGTATTTGAATGAGCATTAACCTCAGCAAGAGTCATTGCATCAGCTTCAGCGTTAACATCAAATTGTACTTGATCAATTTTTTCAAAAGCACTATTTGCTAATTGAGGCATTTTTTGATATTCTGCAGTTTCACCACGAACGACAACAACATCACCAACTTTAACGCCAGTTCCTCTATAAACAAAATATTGATCTGATCTATCTTCATTAACAACAATATATCCAGAATCTCCTGTATATGATACAGTACCTTCTATTTTAACTAATGATTTTAAAGCCATAGCTTTAGCTTCACTAATTGTTTTTTCAGTATATAAATCCGCAACTAAAGTTACAGGGAACTTAACAGTTGCTTTATCCTTGCCAACTGTTACGACTGCAGTCAATTCTAATTTAACCTCTTCAGCGGCTAAAGTAACTTTAGCATTAACAAATTTGCTATGATCAAAAGCATCGTCCCAATCAGCAAACTCTTCTATACTAACTGCTGTGGTATTACTACTAGTCCATTCAATTGGAGCTGTTTCTTCACCTTGAACAAACTTAGGTAAAGCAAAAGATCCATTAACTTCGTCTTTACTTCCTATATAAATAAGCTCAGCTTTTTCCTCTGCTAAGTTCTTAGAATCACATCCAACAACTAAAACAGCGACTAAAAGTAAAACCGTAATAGAAAAGAATTTCTTTATACTTTTATGAAAAGTCATTTAATTATATCCTCCTATAGATTAATCTACCTTCACAATATCATTAACTCTTACTACATCAAGTGGATTTAATACACCTTGACTATATCTAGGCGCATCACCCATTGAAATTTGATAACCACCATTCGCAAATTCATAATATCTTACACCACCAGTGACATTGATTATATCTCCAACATTAAATATTGAAGTAACATCATATGGTGTAATTAATGAGTTGCCAAAATAAATATCAAATATTTTACCACTATTATTCTTTGTTTCAACAACAAAATAATCGTTGCCACTAGCAGATGTTTTATCTTTAATAGCAGTAACTTCTAAATTATAAAGTTTGATTACAACACCATCATATTCTTCCAGTGCTTCACCGCCATCAATATCATTTGCATCAACTTCAACTATTGAAGCTTCTCCATTTTCAATAACACGGCTTGCTTTTGACAAGTCAGTAAGTTGTGTTCCAAAATTTCCACCATACTCAAACTTAGCTTGTATTGTAAATACATCGCCAATTGTATATGCTAAGTAATATTGAACAGCATATCCTGAGAATGCATAAACATTCCCAAATCCTGTAATAACTTCACCTTCTTGATCATAACTAACTTCATAAGCATCTTGAAGATACATATTATTGCCTTCAGTTCTAACTAATCTAACTGTTAAATCAAATTTAGTACCAGTCATAAACTCTTCAGGATTATTAACTAGGTATAAAATTGAAGTAGCAATAACTTCTTTTGA
Source organism: Bacilli bacterium (assembly GCA_041675825.1). Lineage (GTDB taxonomy): Bacteria > Bacillota_I > Bacilli_A > ML615J-28 > CAG-698 > JAEYQM01. The sequence continues at coordinate 2,034 of JBAYTC010000027.1, forward strand.
ATAATTAAAGTCAGGATCTCTTTCTCCCCACACTCTTTTTTGAGCTAAACTTGCTTTTTGATTAGCATCATACATAGTTTGGAAATATTTAGAAGTATTAATTATCATATACTTACTATATGCAAGTTCAATTTCTTCCAAATTAAGTAATCTATAATCAGAATTAGCATCAGATTTATACCATATCCAAGCAAGGTATCTTCTTCCTGTAGAATCAACTCTATCTCCTTCAGCTTCAAGGACGATTGAATGCGCATCATTTAATTTATCTTTAACAAATTGACTTGCTGATTTACCCCAAGGCTCAACTTTTGCTGTTGATTCTGGTGTATCAATTCCTAAAAACCTAATAGTTGTACTTTGTGATCCTGTATAAACAGTTATCGTATCTCCGTCAACAACACGATTAAGTTGAACTTCACCAATACCATCATTGATAAATTCTTTTCCAGAAAAAGAAGCTTCTAGCTTTAAGTTGTCTGTTAAATTAGTATTTAGTTCAATTGGACCTTCTTCAATATCATTTTTACATCCTGCAACAAGGACTGCAAGAAGTAAAACGACTATTAGTCCCAGTATTTTTTTTGCTTTAAACATTATATTTAATTAGAACCAGCATATCTATTTCTTGCATCATTAAATGCTGTTTGTACAGCTTTTTTATTAACAAGAATTTCGATAACTGCAGTACCTACTTCGTTACGTACAGCAGAAGAACCACTCCAAGCTGGGTCAACGAAATAGTTCCAACCATTTTCAGAATATTCTTTAGTAGCATTGTGAACAAGTGAGAATGATGCATCTGCTGGAGCTGGATTTTCTAAGAATTCTATATACTCGTCTAATTCATAAGCAGATTGACGAACAGGCATATAACCAGTTCTCATCGCAAATTCTGCTGTATTTTCAGGAGTTAATGCATGCTTAATAAATAGCCATGCAGCTAATTTTTGTAAATCAGTTGATTTAGCAAAAATCGCAACGTTTGTTCCTTGTTGAATTACATATTTATGATCTTCATCATGGTAAGGAATCGGAGCAACGCCTAATCTACTTTTTGCTGAAGAATAGTGGCTTACACCTGCAGTTGAACCTACGTTCATTACGATTTTACCATCAATAAAGAAAGCAGAACCATATGAACCTTCCCAATAATCAGGAATATTTAATACTTTATTGTTAGCTAAAGTTTGCATATATGTTAATGCTTCGTTAGCTTTTGCATCATCAACAAAACTTAAAATACCTTGTTGTAAATTGATTGCACCATCACCTCTATAAACTTGTGAAGTGTATTTACCATCAAATTGATGAATAGCTGTAGTAAAGAAGTTTCCAGTTGAGTCAATCATCATTGGTAAGAAGTTATCTGAAGTATAATTTGTTTTAGCATTTGGTAACCAACTATGAGTATTATCTTCTAGACCTGCCATAATCTCTTTAATTTGAACAGATAATGTTTCAAGTTCAGCCCAAGTTTCAGGAAGTTCTAATTCATAATGTTCAAAGAAATCTTTATTATAGAATAAAGCTTCTGTAGACTTATTGAATGGTAAACCTCTAAATGCTTGGTTGCTATCAAATTGTCTGTTTTCACTTAAGTAACCTGGTAAGAAATCTGCTATTTCATCAGCAGAGTATCCTATAATTGGATCTTCAGCATTAATAAAATTATCTAATGCAATAATAGATCCTGAGATTAAATATTCAGAGAAGTGATCTGGGTAACCAACAATCATAGTTGGTGTTTGACCACCGTTAATATCATAAATTGTTGCATCTTTCATTTCATCATAACCACCGATAACATCAAGAGTGATATTAACGTTTGGATATTCAACATTGAAATCATCAATCAAATCTTGAATAACTTCTTGAATATTAGCCCCAAATGGAATTCTGAAAGTAACGTCGACATTAGATGCCGCTTTTAATTCGCTAATAGATAGCACTTCATAAGTTCTTGAAACGGGTTTGTTTCCACAACCTACCAATCCTACTGTAACTACCATCAACAAAACAAATAATAAAATCTTTTTCATTCTAATTTCCTTTCCTTAATAAGATTTTTTATCCTTTTATTCCACTACGAGAAACGCCTCGCATAATATATTTCTTTAATAATAGGAAGACAATAAGCAATGGAGCAGTTATCAAAGTTGCAGCCGCCATTTGGAAATGCGATTGAACTTGTGAAGTATCTACAGCAGTATATGCCTTCATTAATCCGTTACTTACTAACTGTAACTCCGGTCCAGTAGTAACTAAATTTGGCCAAACATAAGCATTCCAAGTACCCATCATACTTAAAATTAAGATAGTTGTTAAAGTCGCTTTAGCCATAGGTATCATTATTTTCCAAAGATATTTAAAATCTCCGGTACCATCGACCTTTGCAGCAAGATACAACTCATTTGGAATTTGCATAAATGTTTGTCTCAAAAAGAATATGTAGAAAATACTTACCATAAATGGCAACACCAATGCTTGGTATGTATTTTTCCACTCTAATGCTGAAATAGTTGTATAATTTGTAATTACAAATATTTCACCCGGAATCATCATTGTAGCTAAGAACAGCGAGAAAATGAAATTTTTCCCTTTAAATTTAAGTCTAGCAAAAGCAAAACTTGCTAAGACCGTTGTAACCATAGTACCAATAGTACTTAATAATCCTACTAAAATAGTATTAAAGTAAAACCTCATAAAGTTGTATCCTCTATCAGCAGCATATTGAATCGCTCCTGCGAAGTTACCCCATTGTGGATCTGCCGGGAAAAAAGTAATCGTTGAACTACCTATTTCCTGCGTTGTCCTCAGTGCCGTTGCAACCATCCAATAGAATGGTATTATAATAAATAAAGCAACTAAAACTAGGAAAGTATAAATACCGATATTTATAAATAATTTTTTTATCTTATAACGGCGGATTTGTTCTTCTGACATAAATAATTCATTATTCATAATCCACCTCCTAATAATGTACTTTCTTCTTACTTACCCACAATTGCACAACTGTTATCAGCATGATAATTGCGAATAATGTAAGAGCCGAAGCGGAAGCTTGAGCAAGTTGGTTACGTTCCATCATACGATTAAGTTTATCGTATGTGTAAGCAACAACTGTAATTAAAGCTTGTGAATCATTAGATGGTCCATATCGACCGTTAAACACAGCCACAACGCTAGAATATGCTTTAAACGCACCTATAAATGATGTAATAGTTATATAAGCAATCATTGGTGATAATAAAGGAACAGTAATCTTAGTAAATACTCTCCATTTAGGAGCAGCATCTACTTGAGCTGCTTGATAATACTGTTTATCTATGCTTTGCATTCCTGATAAGAATACAAGAATCTTAAATGCTAAACTATCCCAAATAGTATATGCCATTAACACAGTTAAAGCCGTCAAATAAGTTGGCTGTGTATCACCCAATCGGTTAATCCAAGCAACTGGCTCACCGCCAAATGCTGAGATAGCTGAGTTTACAATACCTGCACTCGAACCGAATAAAACTGAGAACACCATACCTAAAGCAATAGTGTTTGTAACATAAGGTAAAAAGTAAATAGTTTGGAATACTCCTTGCATTTTCTTAATACCATTAAGAGCTACAGCAATAAATAATGAAATAATTACAGAAATCGGAACAGAAATGATAACCATTAGAGCTGTATTTCCTAAAGCTTTAATAAATACAGGGTCCTTAAATACAGATACAAAGTTACCAAACCCAACTCCGAAATAAACTTCAGTCTGGCTTATTATATTTCCAGAGCCATCAGTTTGAACATCAATAAGGGTTTTCCCGAAGTTGCTTAACCATCCCTCGGTTACCAACTCCCCAAATTCATTAGTGACGTCATACCAAACTCCAAATGTATACCCCTCCATAAATGCGGTAATAAGAGTATTCACTATTGGATAGAAGGTAAAAATCGCCATTAGGAGTAATGTGGGGCCTAAAGCAATCGCCGCTTTCCATTTATCGTTCTTAAATTCTAACATTTATAGCCTCTCTCCTGTTTCCTTATCAAACATGAAATATCTACTAATTGAGAATTTAACTTTTTGATCTACTTCTAAATTACTGTAAGTTGAAACAATAGCTCTAATTGGTTTTTCATAGCCTGGAAGTAAGCAAATTGCCATAGTATCTCTACCAATATGCTCTACTAATTCAACCTCTACTTGAATATTACCTTTGTCATCTAGTTCAAAGAACTCAGGGCGAATACCGAGTAAAACTTCCCTATTCTCTAAATTAGTTTCTCCTAAAACAACACCATTATTAAGTAATACTTTATTGTTTTCTACTTTACCCTCAATTACGTTAATTGGTGGATTTCCTAAGAACTTAGCAACAAATAAATTCACTGGCTCTTTATAAACAATTTGTGGATGATCAATTTGTTGTCTAACTCCAAAGTTCATAACAACAATTTGGTCCGAAATACTCATCGCTTCTTCTTGGTCATGAGTAACAAAGATAGTTGTGATTCCTGTTTCTCTTTGAATTCTCTTTATTTCTTCACGAGTTTGAAGTCTTAAACGAGCATCTAAATTAGATAATGGTTCATCTAATAATAAAACTCTAGGTTTCTTAACTAATGCACGAGCAATAGCAACACGTTGCTGCTGGCCACCTGATAATTGTGATGGTTTACGCTCCATTAAATCTCCAATATGAACAAGTTCAGCCATTTCTTGAGCTAGTTTTAACGCCTCATCTTTAGGCATTTTAATGTTTTCCAAAGGAAACATAATGTTTTGACGCACAGTCATTTGAGGATATAAAGCATAGTTTTGGAAAACTAAACCTATTCCTCTTTTTTCTGGTGGCATAAATGTAACATCTTCTTCACCAAAGAATATTTGACCTGATGTTGGTTTGTGTAAACCTGCAATCATGTAAAGAGTAGTACTCTTTCCGCATCCAGAAGGCCCAAGTAAACCAATAAGTTTACCAGCTGGAATAGTTACTGTAAAATCATCTACAGCTCTTGTTTCTTTACCAGTTTTATCGGTAAATACTTTTGTAAGATTTTGCATTCTTACTTCTACGCTATCTAGAACAGCTTTCTTTGAAGTAGGCTTTAAAACCTCTACAACATTTGAAGGTTCATTACCTACTTTTGTATCCTCGCTGGGAATACTTTTCTTAACATCATCTTTATTTTTCATATATAACTCCTTGTTGAAATTAAGATTTTTATAAATACCCATCTAACGGGCAAAAAGAACTGGAAAATCCAGTTTCTATTTGACAAAGAAATACCATAGTGCTACAACTAAACCTAATAGAATAAGCACTAAAAAGAAAAACTTTGGAGCTTTGCGTAAAATTGCAAATAAACCAGCCACTACTAAAATAACTAAAAGAATTGAAATTGCCGCGTAGACAACATAATAATCTTTACTTACAAACGAAACAACCTTATTCCATAAAGGCTCAATAAAACTACTAACTTTATCGTTTAAATCAACAAAAAATTCTTTCATTAGCTGATTTCCTCCATTTACACATATATTATACTATATTTTCTTTTTTCCTTCAAGTGCTTTAGTTAATGTTATTTCATCTAAATACCCAATATCAGCCCCAGCAGGCAATCCATACCCTATTCTATTAACCTCAACACCTGAATTTTCAAGCATTTTAGCAATATATAACGAAGTCATTTCTCCGGAAATTGTTGATGATAAGGATAAAATTATTTCTTTGGTTTCTTCTTTAGATATTCTTGTAAATAAGGAGTTAATATTTATGTCTTCCGGTCCAACACCATTTATTGGTGAAATAGTACCATTTAAAACATGATATCTTCCTCTATATATGTTTGTTTTTTCAAAAGAAATAACGTCGCGACTGCTTTCAACAACCATTATTGTATTTTCTCTAGATTCATCCAAACAAATATCACATAAGTCATGATCTGTTATGTTTCCACAGTTGTCACATTCTTTAATGACAGTTGTAACATCAATAAGACTTTGACTAAACCTCATTACATTTTCTTCTGAAAGTTTTGAGATTGTAAATAATGCCATCCTTTCAGCAGATTTTGGCCCCACTCCTGGATACATTTCAAAACATTTTATTAACTTTTCAATACTCTCTGGATATTTCATATACTAAAATAATCCGCCCATTCCACCAAGTAATGAATTATACTTATCCATTCTTTCTTTTGTAGTCTTGTCTATCTCTTTGTAGCATGCTTGGCTCGCAGCTACAATCATTTCAGCTAACATTTCTAAATCTTCCTTAGATTCAACTTCGAAATCTTCATTAATTGTTATGAAATCTAACTCTTTTGTCCCAAGTACATCTACTGTTACAACTCCACCAGCGCTTGATGTAAATACTGTCTCCTCAATATCTTTTTGAGTCTCCATCATTTCATCTTGCATTTTTTTAAACTTTTTAAGTAACGCTTGTTGATTCACATTTCCACCTCCTTATTCAATATTTACTAAATCCTGTCCAAAGAAATCAATAGTCTTATCAACAACTTTTTCAGCAGGATCTTTGAAATCATTATTTGCATCGATAACTATTAAATCGGTATCACTAATAGGTGTTAATTTTGGATACTTAACTCCCATTTGGTATTGAGAGACGTATTCTAGCCTCTTATCATACCAAACTTTTTCTGGTAATGCCATATAATTATAGGTGTCATTTAATGCATCTTGAATAATTTTAAGAGCAACATTTTTAAACTTAGGCCTCATAACTTGATTACATAATGCTGCATTAGGATAAACTATAACTAATTCTTTATCCCCAACCGCCGCTACACGTCCATCTTTAAGCAATTCAGCTGTTCCTCTTAGGTCTTGTCTTGTTGTATTAACTAGATGCATCCACAATTGACTAATCCTTTTCGCATCATTTCTACACTCATCTTTTCTAGAATCATGTAAAATAGTTTCTACAACTTTAATATTGTAACTAGAAAACTTATCAATTAAATCAACGGATTCTTGATCAATTGGTTCGTTTCTTTGGAAGATTTCAAGTTTCTTCTTTTCTTCTTCCATAAGTTTTCTCTCTTCTTCAAACAATTTTTCTTCTTTCGTTTTGACAACCAATGAAGACTTATCGCTGACTTTTGACTTTAGTTCAGTTATTACTTCCGCTTCATCGGCTGACTCAACTTCAGTTGTTACAACTTCATCAAAGCTATCCTCATCAGTAGTTTGATTTATTAAAGGAATATCTTCATCTTCTTGATCATCTTCATTCTCAAATGGCTCTTCATCATAATCATCTTCTGCAGCATATGAATCTTCATCTTCGAAATCATCATTTGCAATAGATAACTCTTCAAAATCAACTTCTTCCTTTTCAACAATAAAATCTTTTAACGGCGTTAAATTGTCATCAAATAAAGCAATTTGATCTGATTTTTTCTTCTTTTGTGTAGAAGTTTTTTTAGATAATTCTTTAGAAAACAAATCATAAAACTGTTTCTCTAGTTGAAGGATACGTCCATTTAGATCTTGTGAATTCGTATCGGCAACTTCATTAGTTATCTCTAATAATTCTTTTTCATTTGGATCGTTTATATTATGAATATTGTTTAAAACTTCCTCAATGTGAACTACTTTAGCTTTTAAATCGTCAACTTTGTTATTAATTCTAGTAATTTCTAAATCGTCAGTTTTAAGTTGGACTTGACCATTATTAGAGTTTAGTATCAAAATGTCTTTTTTTATAGCATCTAAATCATCTTTAAAATTGAATGTTTTTGATTCTAAACTATCATTTATATCATTAATTATTTGGTTAATATCATATTCTGTAGTTAAATTTGTATCAGCTTTAGTTGCTATCTGATTTTTTAAATTTTCAATACTTTCATTGATGTTTTTAATTTCTAAATCTATATTGGTATTATTACCAACAGATTGCATATTTGTTTCTAGAATTAAGACTTTATCAACCACTTCTTGAAGATTCAATCTATTTAGTTCCGCTACAACCCTATTAATCTTCATTTCAAGTATATCAACTTTTTCTTTATCTACCCCATCGTAACCCAACTCACCAGGGATATTTAAATTATCTATTTTTTCTTCTAGTTGATTGACTTTTTTAAGCAAGTTCAAATCATCAGAAGTTGTGTTTATCATTTTAATAATTGCAACCTCTAAATAAATTCTTGGAGATTGAGAGTATTTCATTTTAGCTTGGATGTCACTTAAAACATCAATAAAGTAGAAAATATATTCAAGTGTAACCTCTTCAGCCAAACTTTTAAATCTCTCTTTTTCAAATATGTACTTAGAATAAACAGGCGTTGTAACACTCTTATATAGTAACATATCACGATAAAACTGAATAATACTATTAGCAAGTTTACTAACCTCTTTACCAGAATTAATCAAACTATCAATTATTTCTAAAGCAATATTACTATCTTGATTTTTAAAAGAATAACCTAACTCAATTAAATTATCAAAATTTAAATTTCCTGTAACTAAGTTAACTTCTTCAATGGTAACTTTGTCATCAGAATACGATATAGCTTGGTCCAAAATACTTAGCGCATCTCTTAGACCACCCTCTGCCGCTTCGCTTATTCCATTTAAAGCCTCTTCATTGATATCAACTTCTTGATCAGCACAAACTATTCTTAGTTTATTGGAAATCTCAGTAACAGACAATGATTTAAAATCAAATCTTTGACATCTAGAAATAATTGTTGCTGGTAGTTTATGCGGTTCAGTAGTGGCAAGAATAAACACAACATGTTGTGGTGGTTCCTCTAATGTTTTAAGTAGAGCGTTGAAAGCTCCAGTACTCAACATATGAACTTCATCAATAATATATACTTTATACTTGGCCCCTGCTGGTAAAAATTTTACCTTATCTCTAATGTCTCTAATTTCATCAACACCATTATTACTAGCTGCATCAATTTCAATAACATCCGGACTAATTACATCGCTAATTTCATGACATGAATTACACTTATTACAAGGTTCCAATAAAACGGGGTTCTCACAATTTAGTGCTTTTGCAAAAATCCTTGCAATTGTAGTCTTCCCTGTTCCCCTAGGACCGGAGAATAAATAGGCATGAGATATCTTCTTATTGGAAATTGCGTTTTGCAAAGTTTTTACAACTACATCTTGACCAACAACTTCACGAAAGAATTGTGGGCGATAAGTTCTATACAAAGCTTTATATGCCATAAGATCCTCCTCCTATTTATAATCATTATATTTAATTATACCATACTAATAAGTTTTTTTAAAGTTGTTTATACAATTTTATAAAATGTTTTTTATAAAATAATCAATATCTTTGAGCAACTTCAAAATAGAAATTATTTAACTACCTAACTATAGAAAAAACCACTCAAAAGAGTGGTTTTTAGCGGTTTATTTTACAATGTTAACATTTGATGCTTGTAAACCACGGTTGCCTTGTACTTCTTCAAAAGTCACTTTTTGACCTTCTTCTAAAGTTCTTAAACCTGTAGTTTGAATAGCAGAGAAATGTACGAAGATATCTTCTCCGCCTTCTGTCTTAATAAAACCAAAGCCTTTTTCGGTATTAAACCATTTAACTGTTCCTGTTTTCATGTGGAACCTCCTTAAAAATTTTTGTAATAATAAAAAAATAAAATAATCATAGTATAATAACCAAAAAAAGGAAATGTGATACTTACTAATAAAATACTTTTACAATTACTCCCTTATGATACCACGTTTTAATCAATTAGTCAATGGATATTAATTATATTATTTATAATTTATTCAAATCTACAATCATATAAATTTTTCTAGATAATTCTAAATTGTTTAATTGACATTATTTTGCTTTATGATATAATAGTTATATAAATAAGCGATGATGAGAAAAGTATTTAAGTCATTTTTTTTCAGTGACATAAGGATAGTGTGAACTTATGATAAACCTTAAAGAAAGAACACTCGGAGCTGTTAGAAGAATTTTAGTAGAACTAACTGTAAGCTTGCATTAAAAGCATTGAGTGCACTATTATATACAATAGTGAATTAAGGTGGTACCGCGGACTTTCGCCCTTAGGATTTTTTCTTAAGGGTTTTTATTATTTTAGGAGGATTATTATGAAAACTAACATTAAACATTTATCTCTTTTTTATAAAGATTTAGAAAATCAAGAAATTACCGTTCAAGGGTGGATAAAGACTAATAGAAATCAGAAAGAATTTGGTTTCATAAATTTTAATGACGGATCCACACTATCAAATTTACAGATAGTTTATGACAAGTCTTTATCTAATTTTGATCAGGTATCAAAATTGCGTGTAGGATGCAGCATAACTGTTTCTGGAATTCTAGTTCTAACAGCAAACGCGAAGCAAGCTTATGAGTTAAAAGCCAAGTCTTTAGTATTAGAAGGAGACTCACCCGAAAACTTTCCTATCCAACCTAAACGACATACAAGAGAGTTTTTAAGAGAACAAGCGCACCTTCGTCCTAGAACAAATCTATTTAATGCTGTGTTTCGAACAAGAAGTTTACTAGCATTTGCAATTCATGATTTCTTTAGAAAAAATGAATTTATTTATGTTCATACACCAATAATAACAGCAAGCGACGCCGAAGGTGCAGGTGATATGTTCCAAGTAACAACGATCGACTTTGAAAAAATGCTTAAAGAAGGCATAAAGGAAGTAAATTACTCTAATGATTTTTTTGGAAAAAAAGCCAACCTTACTGTATCAGGCCAACTCGAAGCAGAAACTTTCGCTTTAGCTTTTAAAAATGTATATACATTTGGTCCTACCTTTAGAGCTGAAAATTCAAACACGACAAGACATGCATCTGAATTTTGGATGATTGAACCAGAAATGGCTTTTGCAGATTTAAATCTTGATATGGATGTTATTGAAGCAATGCTTAAACATGTTATAAATTATGTATTAGAACATGGAAAAGAAGAATTAGCCTTCTTTGATGAGTTTGTATCAAAAGGTAAAACACAACAATTAGTAGATCTAGTTAATTCTACTATCGTTAGATGTGAATATACTAAAGCTGTAGAAATTATTAAGAGTAGTGGTAAAAAGTTTGAAAACAGGCTTGAATATGGTGATGACCTAGCAACTGAACATGAAAAATATCTAACAGACGAACATTTTAAAGCCCCTGTTTTTATTACAAATTGGCCAAAAGAAATCAAAGCTTTTTATATGCGCCTAAATGATGATCAAAAAACAGTTGCTGCTGTAGATTTACTTGTTCCTGGAAGTGGAGAACTTGTAGGTGGTAGTCAAAGAGAAGAAAGACTTGATTATTTAGAAAAACGTATGGAGGAAATGAACATACCAAAAGAATCAATGGAATGGTATCTAGATTTAAGAAGATATGGTGGAGTTTACCATTCAGGATTTGGATTAGGTTTCGAAAGATTAATTATGTATGTAACCGGAGTTGAAAACATTAGAGATGTTATTCCATTCCCTAGAACACCAAACAATTGTGAATTCTAAAAATAAAACACATCAGTTCATTTGAACTGGTGTGTCAGACCGTTGACAAACTCATTTTTTTGTTAGCGAATAAATCAAATAAAAATCACAAATTGTGGATATCTCCATTATTTGTGATTTTTTTAGTAAAACCATAAAAAAATGCATATTCTTACTTAGGAATACTGCATATTTATTTGCTTATTTGCTCTTCTATTTAACAGAAGGGCTAATTTCTTAAGATTCATGCATGCATAAAGAAGAGACCTTAGGTCTCGATTTTTTTGCAGCCCTATATACCTAGTATATCTTAGACCATGTCTTTCTTTTCCTTCAGCAAACTTTCTTTCAATTGTTTGCTTTCTAAGTTTATATATCTTTTTACCTTCATCAGATAAACGATATTCTTTAGCTAGTTCAACACAGTCTTCATAGATATGTCTACGAATAGTTTTTTTGGTATAATTTTTTAGGCACTCTCTACTAAACTTGCAACTTCCGCATTCTTTCTTTGTGATTGTATATTCAATGTATCCGTCACGATTAATGTTTGTTGGTTCAAGTATTTTTTTGTTTGGACATAAGTATGCATCAATTTCCATTTGATATGAAAATAATTTTTTACTAAATTCGGTTTCTCTTCCACGTGGTCTTACATATGGAACCAAAAACTTAATCCCTTTATATTGAACGTTTTTAGTTATTAAAGCATTTGCGTATCCTGCATCTGCACATATTATTTTAGGATTATATTTAAGTAGTTGGTTTTCAAAAAATGGTAAAAAAGCTTTTGAATCATGCATATTAGCAGGGTTAACGTCGAATCCAAGTATCCATCCGTTCTTATCACAAGCAACTTGATCTACATAAGCAAATGATCTTTCATGCTCCCCTTTAACAAACATCCCTGAATCAGGGTCTACAGAACTTACAGTAATCTCGCGAACTTGATTATCATCCTTTTTTTCAATCTCACCAGTGTCTTCATTAATTGTATAGTTATCCGGATTATCATCTTCATCATTATATTTATCTCTACCATTATATTCTCTAAATTCATCAATTTCTGAATTTAATTCTTGATGATATTTATCAGCAACAACTTTTACTGCTTTTTTGATTGATTTATGTTTGTTCGCATTTGCTTTAATATGTGTTCCATCAACAAATACAGTAGAAGTATCAATTAAGTTTAGTTCGATTAACTTAGTAATAATCACAGTAAATATTTTCTCAAAAACATCGGTATCTTTATATCTTCTAATATAATTTTGAGAGAAAGTTGAATAGTTAGGAATTTTATCATTAAGGCCTAAATTTAGAAACCATCTATAAGCCATATTAACTTTAGCTTCCTCTAAAGTCTTTCTTATACTGTTTTTTCCTTCAATAAAATTTAAAAATGCGATTTTAAATAAAACAATTGTATCTAAACATGGTCTACCAAAATCTGAATAATATTCTTTCGTAAGTTTATATATAAAATCAAAATCAATTGCGTTTTCTATTAATCTTAAAATGTGATCAAGAGGTACTAATTGATCTAAACTTACAAATTCAAGTTGATTCTTATTAAAATAAATCTGACTTTTATCTTTTTCATAATACATAAATAGCACCTCATTAATTAGAATATATATATTTATATTATAACATTTTTAAGGTCATTTTACCAGAGCAAATTAAAAGACTGTTGCACTTTGTCAACAGTCTGAGTCTTACATATGTAAGACTTTTTTCTAAGGGGGATCTATGAAAATATTATTTTCACCAGCAAAAACATTTAAAGAGGGAATTATAGACTCAAATATATTTCCTTTTAAAGATAAAA
>JBAYTC010000028.1:0-14929 GCA_041675825.1 Bacilli bacterium
TCACTTCGTCATTAATTTCATCAACGATTATTCTTTTGCTTTTCATACCTTGACTTTGGAGAATTGATTTATGTTCGGCCTCATCATAATCATATTTAATGTTTTGGTTTGGATGAATATAATTAACCAGGTTAATTAAATCATTGCTTTGCGTACCAAAACTATTTTTATTTACATGAAATGATTTTAATAGTTCTTTTACTCCATATAGTGTAGCTTCGTCTTTGTTTCGAGGTTCACTATCTTTAGTGATAATTAATCTCATTCTTGCATCAGTCAGTTCTATGTTAGTAATCTTTGCGAAAAAATAAGCGTCTCTTTCAACCGTTTGACTAACAATTCTGTCTAAATCATTACCCACAGTATTTTCAAAAATTTCACTTCTACCAATATATGTATAAATCATAGTTAACTTAGTAATGATATCATTTGGTATTATTAATCTATTCATATTCATAATACAACTCATATAATAACCCTCTTAAACGCTGTGTGAGAATACGAATGAGTATTTACCCATTCATTTTTAATTAACCTTCTCACACAAAGTCCTTTTTCCTTTATTTATTATTTATTTGTAACCACAATCTTATATGGTTCACCAATATCATCACTACTAATTTTTTTCCCTGTATTTGCTGTAGCTGTTTTAATAAAACTATAATCTATTTTAACATTACCTTTGTCACCAAAAACATATGACTCTAATGAATCATTAAGATAGTCCTTTTTAATTACAATTGCATCTACTACATTATTCGATACTGTTTTCATCAATTGTAAATATTGCTTTCCTACATTGTTTTTTCTACCTAAAATGATCTCAGATGGTTTATATTTTTTAAGTGATGTGTTTTCTAGTAATAATACAATTAAATCATGTGAATCGACAAATTTACCTGAAACTACAGAATCCGTAGGTCGGTTTTTAAGTTCAATTGCCTTAACTCCAAATGATGCTGGGGCCATGATACTTATTTCATCACTATTATAGCGATTAATATATCCTTCTTTTGTACACATTATTACTTCCGCTTTTGGATCTTCGGTAATATCAACCGAAACCAGTTCATCTTCATCTCTAATCTTTGTTGCTTTTAATGCATTTGAATAACGTGTTGCTTTCATATCACTTAACGGTGTTCGTTTTGTTAAACCGTTTTTTGTAGTGAATAGTAAATATTTTTTTGCATCGAAATCGTCAACATTTACTGTGAATATGACCTTTTCATTTGCCTCTATATTAACTAAAGTACTAACATTATAACCAAAATCTTTGTGTTTCACTTCTGGTATGTTTTGTACTGGAAGGAACACATAGTTTCCTAAATTAGTAAACAAAAGTATTGTATCTAGTGTTGTCGACTGATAAATAGCCGTCACGACATCGCCTTCTTTTAATTTGGTTTCATCTTCAGATTTATAACTCTTTGGAGTAAGTCTTTTAATATACCCATCATGAGTAATAATTACATATGTATCCTCTTTTGGAATTAGCTTTGTAACTTCTACTATTAATTCATCAACTTCGTTCTCTATTACTGTCTTTCTTGGTGTTGATAGTTGTTTTAAGGTTTCTGTTAATTCATTAGTAATGACATTATAAAGAGATATTTCATTACTTAAAATGTCTTCAAGTTTTTTAACTTGATCTTCTAAAGATGCCTTTTCGTTTTGTAATGCAACAATATCTGTATTAGTTAATCTGTATAATTGTAACATAACGATTGCTTCTGCTTGTTCTTCAGAAAACTGATAATTAGATACTAAATTATCTTTAGCATCTTTTTTATTTTGGGAATTTCTAATAGTTTTAATTACGGCATCAAGTATTGAAGTCATGGATATCAAACCTTCAACTATATGATGTCGTTTTCTGGCACTTTGAAGTTCAAAATTACTTCTATTAGTAATTATTTCTTTTTGATGCAAGATGTAACCATCTATTAGTTCAACAAGTCCCATTTGAACTGGTCTTTTGTCATAAATTGCAATCATGTTGAATGAATAATTGACTTGTAAATCGGTCGATTTAAAGAAAAAGTCACGAATATATTCAGGATTTGCGTCTTTTTTTATGTCAACAACAATTCTAACGCCTTCACGATCACTTTCATCTCTAATTTCTATAATACCATCAATATTTTTTGCGACATAAACATCGCTCATTCTCTTTACAAGAACTGCTTTGTTGACTTCATAAGGGATTTCTGTAACAATTAATTGATACATTTTGTTTGATTCTTCAATCTTTGTTTTTGATTTTAAAACAATTTTCCCTTTACCAGTTTTATAAGCTTTTTTAATTTCATCTATTCCTTGAACAATACCTCCAGTAGGAAAATCTGGTCCGTTAATTATTCTCATTAAATCCTTCAAACTACATTCAGGATTTTTTATTCTATATATTACGGCATTAATAACTTCATCAATGTTATGTGGAGGTATATCTGTTGCATAACCGGCAGATATACCTGTAGCTCCATTTACAAGAAGATTAGGATATTTTGCAGGTAATACCGTAGGTTCTAGCTCCTCATCATCAAAGTTAGGAATAAAACCTACTGTTTTTTTGTTAATATCTTGTAGTAAATATTCAGCATATTTACTTAGTCTAGCTTCTGTATAACGCATTGCTGCAGCTGGGTCACCGTCCAATGAACCATTATTACCATGCATATCAATTAAAGGTAACAAACTCTTGAAATTTTGAGATAATCTTACCATAGCATCGTATACTGATGTATCACCATGAGGATGATATTTACCAATAACTTCACCAACAATTCTAGCTGACTTTTTATAAGGTTTATTAGAAAACATACCCAATTTATACATAGCATACAGTATTCTTCTTTGAACCGGTTTTAACCCATCTCTAGCATCAGGTAATGCACGATCTTGGATAATGTATTTTGAATATCTTCCAAATCTTTCCCCAACTATATTCTCTAGATTCTCAACTAATATGGTTTCATTTACGTAATTTTCGATCTTATCAGTAATTTTTTTAGCTTTTTTCTTACTCATCAAATAAAACCTCCTCTAAAGTAAAGTTGTCTTCGTTATCAAAAGAAACATTGTTTTCAATCCAATTTCTTCTTGGTTCAACATCATCACCCATTAAAACACTAATACGGTTATCAGCTTCGGAAAAGTCCTCAATTTTAACTTGTATTAAAGTTCTCGTGTCAGGATTCATTGTTGTTTCCCATAATTGTTCAGCGTTCATCTCACCAAGACCTTTAAATCTTTGGATTGTGAAGGATTTATTATTCTCGGTTTTTTCTTTTAATTCCTCATCAGTCCAAGCATATTCTATACCAGCTTTAACATTTTTAAAATTCAGTTTATATAATGGTGGAAGTGCAATATACACTTTTCCATCTTCAATTAATTCACGCATAAATCTAAAGAAAAATGTTAAAAGTAATACTTGAATATGCGCACCGTCTGTATCGGCATCGGTCATAATAATAATTTTATTAAAGTTTGATTTAGATGAATTAAAATCTTTTCCAAATCCAGCATTGATAGAGTAGATCATAGACATAATTTCTTCGTTTTTCAACAATTCATCTACTTTAGTCTTTTCAGCATTTATTACTTTACCTCTAAGTGGTAAAATAGCTTGAAAACGACGATCTCTTCCTTGTTTTGCACTACCACCTGCTGAATCTCCCTCAACTATAAATAACTCATTCTTAAGAGGATTTTTCTCTTGTGCAGGAGAAAGTTTTCCAGCTAAATTTGTTGATTTTGTTACTTTTTGCTTTATCATTCTCGCATTATCACGAGCTGCTCTGGCCGCTTCTCTTACTTTAGAAGCTTTAATAGCGTTTTGAACTATTGTGTTTGCAATTTCACCTTTTTCAGCAAGATAAAATCCTAATTTCTCATTTATTACAGCCTCAACTGCTGATTTAGCCTCTGCTGTTCCTAATTTGTTTTTAGTCTGACCTTCAAATTGAAGTATTTTTTCAGGAATCCTAATCGATACAATTGCCGTCATACCTTCTCGAATATCTATACCCTCTAAATTTGGATCTTTATCTTTAAGCAATCCTTTTTTTCTGGCGTAATCATTAATTGCTTTAGTAACTCCAGCTTTAAAACCTATTTCATGAGTTCCACCATCTTTCGTTCTGATATTATTTACAAAACTTAAGATGTTTTCAGAATAAGATTTTGATGAAAACTGAATTGCAGCTTCTACTGCGATATCAGAGTTTGTACTATTTATGTAGATTGGTTCATGTATGTTTGATTTACCAGTATTAATATCTTTTATGTATTCAACAATTCCATTTTCAAACAAAAACGTATCTGACTGACCTGTTCTTTCATCAAGTAAATCGATTTTTAAACCTTTTAATAGGTAAGCCGATTCTTTTAATCTAATCACACATTGCTTATAATCAATAAGAGTAGTTGAAAAGATAGTTGGATCAGGTTTAAAATGAACTGTTGTACCTGTTTTTTTAGTTTGTCCTATTATTCTAGGTTTTCTAATTACTGAACCACCTTTTTCGAATTTTTGATGATATATTTTATTGTCTTTATTAATCGTTAATTCTACCCATTCGCTTAAGGCATTTACTACACTTGATCCAACTCCGTGAAGACCGCCCGATACTTTATAACCACCATTGCCCTCAAACTTACCTCCGGCATGTAGAGTACAAAAAACAACCTGTGGTGTTGGTATGCCTGTTTTATGCATACCAATTGGAATACCACGTCCATTATCACTGACTTCAACGCTGTTGCCTTTATGAATTGTAACTCTTATATAATTAGCTTCATCAGCCAATACCTCATCAATTGCGTTATCGACTATTTCCCATATAAGATGATGCAACCCTCTAGAGTCACTTGAGCCAATATACATACCTGGACGCTTTCTAACCGCCTCTAGGCCTTGAAGAACCTGAATATCACTTTCAGTATATTTTGTTTTTGCCATATACCATCAATCCTTTCAAATAGTTAAACTTTATCATATATATATTATAGCATAATTTTATAGATAATGCAAGAGTATATTTCTAGATTTAATTATACTCATTAACTATATATGAGTATAATTAATATTTTATAAACAAAATTACAATATGTAGAATTTCATAACAAAATAACAAATATTTATTAAATCGAATCTATATAATTTTATTAATTCTTGATTTTTTATGATTCTTCAGCTATAATCTAATTAAGTAAAGGTAGGTACTATATGTTATTTTTTCAGATTATTTTATTAATTATTGCTTATTTACTAGGATCAATACCTTGGGGTTATGTTTTTGGAAAATTTAAAGGAATCGATATAAGACAACATGGGAGCAAAAATATCGGTGCAACAAATACAGGGAGATTATTAGGTAGAAAATATGCTATCATAACATATGTACTCGACGCCTTAAAGGGCGGTTTAATTGTATCATTGTTTATTTATGGAGTCATTCCGATGGAATATTGTTTGTTAAGTCCGATGCTTTATGGTTTGGCAGCTGTCTTAGGACATACATTCCCAATATATCTGGGTTTTAAAGGTGGAAAAGCCGTAGCTACTAGTGGCGGGGTTATTCTTGCTTACTCACCTTTAATTTTCATTACTGGTTTACCATTGTTTTTTATTGTTACTGCAATATTCAAATATGTTTCTCTAGGATCAATAATTACCGCAACTTATGTATTAATCAGCTCATTTGTTTTAACTTTCATTAATAATGGCTTTGTTGATGTAAATCAAACAATCAACCTCTACTTTCCAATTGGAACTCTAATAATGTTTTTAATAATAATTATAAGACATAAAACAAATATAGTTAGAATTTATAAACACGAAGAATCTAAAGTAAAATGGTCAAACAAAAAATGAACCTAATTAAAGGTTCATTTTCTTTATTTCTTCTTTCAATAGCGAAGGTTTATCAGTTATTATTGCATCAACTTTATTTACAATATTAAAAACCATTATTTCTTTAGTATTTACTGTCCAGGTGATAACAGGTTTTTTTAGAATATGCATTCTTTTTACATAACCGAATTTTAACAGTAGATAATGTGGCGAAACAAAATCACATTTAGAATTAATTATCCTAAATAATGGAAATAATTCAGATAGTCTAGTTATAAAACCATATTTAGGTTTTCCAACTCCTAATAATAAACCTGTTCTAATGCGTTTATCATATTTTTTAATTATTTTTATAGATTTATCGCAAAATGATCTTATAGAAAATTGATCATAACTTATGAATTTAAGAATATGTTTCACAAATTCAATTTCATAACCTTCTTCTTTTAATTCGATGTCTAAATATATGTTGTTTGTACAAACATCAATAACTTCATCAATTGTAGGGATACTATATTTTAATTCAATATTTTTAAGTTCATCAAATTTAAGAGTTGATATCAGAATTTCATTAACATCTGGATTATGATGGACAACAAAAACTCCATCGCTAGTTCGATGGATATCAAGTTCAATCGCATCTAAATTCATTTCGATGGCTTCTTTAAAAGCACAAATAGTGTTTTCGTGTTTATTATTTTCAGTAACTCCTCGATGAGCAATAACTAATGGTTTATTCATGTTATTCTCCTTTTAAAAAAGTCAAATGTTTCCATTTGACATCTTTTTATTTTTGTTGATTCATAGATGCCATAATTTGACGAACTTGTTTCTCAGAAGGAGTTCTACCCATTTGTTGCATCATAATTCTAATCATTTTTTCATTTATTGGTGGGTTCTTTTCTAAGTATCTAGTGAAATAGTGTCTTGAAACAAAAAATCCAACAACAGCACCTATTAAAAGACTTAAAACCAAACCAACAATAAACCATACTAAAGGTATCATAATCTACACACACTCCTTTTTTATATTATACTATGAAAATGCTTAATTTTCAAGATTTTTCTTTACCTTTTTACAATTAAATGATATAATTACTATGGGAATAAAAGGAGGAGGACTTATATGCCAAGATTTATTACAGATTCATGTATTGCATGTGGTTCATGCGCTAGTGAATGCCCAGTTGATTGTATAGCAGAGGGAGAAATTTATGTTATCGATCAAGATGCGTGCATTGATTGTGGTGCTTGTGAAGAGGTTTGTCCTGTTGACGCAATCATCGTTCAATAAAAAAAGTGGACTTATAGTCCATTTTTTTATTTTTAAATGAATATTAATGGGTCAGTGTTTATTTCACTAATAAAGGCCTTAAATTTCGCTTTAAATCGATTTATCAAATCAGTTTGGATAATCTCAAAGATCCATTTTTCAGCACCATGGTTAATTTCAATTAAACACAGACCATTAGAAACCGCATATTGGGCAACATGAAGTTTAATTTCACTTGTAATTAAACAGTCAATTTTATTATTTATTGCATAATCAACTTCTTCTATTTGGCCACCAGAACCACCGATAATACCGACTTTATTTATTACTGTGTTAGGGTTACCGGCAATTTTAACCCCAGTTAACTCTAGATCTGTTTTAACTTTATTAGCTAAACTTTTTAACGAAATTGATTCTATTTTTCCATAACTCATATAACTATTTTCTCTATCACTTATTATATCACTAATTCCAACTTTTTTTGAGATAGCATAACTAACACCTTCTATTGCTTTATCTAAATTAGTATGCATTGAATATACAGATATGTTTTTTTCAAACAGCATTCTCAAAGAAATACCCAATTCTGTATCAAACAAAATTTTTGATATTGGATTAAACATAACTGGATGATGAGTTATTATTAAATTGCATTCCTTGTTTATTGCATCTAAAATTACATCAGAATTTAAATCAAGACTAAATAAGACTGAAGTTAAGTTTAAATTTGGATCTCCAATAACCAAACCAATCTTACCTTGATCATATTCTTCAGCTGTATCGTGTGGATACTTTTCATCTAAATAATTAACAATTTCTTTAATTAACATTTTCATCACCTATTAGCTCAAATGTTTATTGATGTAATCAATATTTTCTTGAACTTCTTTCTTGTTTAATGATTTTAATTTTAACACAATTTCATTCCATTTTTTTATAAAAATGTCGTCTTTATTTACTAGTAAATAAGGTCCAAAATACAATTCATCATCAGAATAGTTTGCAGACCCCTTCTCAAAAACGATTATTTCGTAATAGATGGAATCTTCTTCAATAATCTTCTCAGAAACGATTTTGAATCCGGCTTTTTCTGACATATATTTTCTAAGTTCAAATTGATTCTTATTTGCTTGGGTTATAATCCTTTTTACATTATTAAGTTTACTGTTATCTTCATCAATGATATTGATTATCAATTGTCCACCCATACCAGCAATAACAATTACTTCTACTCGAGGATCGAGATTTTTTATCCCTGAAGATAAAGAAAAATCAACTTGATTTTCAAACTTTAAAAGATTCTTTTTTGCTGTTGTAAGTGGTCCAATTTTGTTATCGATAGCTTGAGCATAAACGGCACCATTCTTAATTGCTTCTTTAATTAAGTAGCCATGATCACAACCAATATCTGCAATATGTTTATACGGGGATATATAACTAGCTATAGTTTTTATTCTTTTTTTCATAATTTCCTCACATATATAATAAATTATAACACATTAATATACTTATAACAAATAAAAAAAGCCAAAAGGCTTTTTTTTATTTGAACTGACTTAATCTTTTTTGTCTAGTAGGATGTTTTAATCGTCTTATTGCTTTAGCCTCAATTTGTCTAATTCTTTCTCTAGTAACATTAAATTCTTTTCCTACTTCTTCTAATGTTCTTGGTTTACCATCTGTCAAACCAAAACGCAAACGAAGAACTTTTTCTTCTCTAGGAGTTAAAGTTTTTAATACTCTATCAATTTCCTCAGTATATTTCTCATTTATAGTAAAATCAAGTGGGTTAGGCATCTCATTGTCATGGACAAAATCTCCTAATGTAGAGTCGTCTTCTTCTCCAACCGGTGTTTCTAAAGAAATTGGTTCTTGAGCAATCTTTTGAATTTGTTGAACTTTATCAACAGACATTTTCAGTTCGAAGGCTAACTCTTCGGGAGTTGGTTCTCTACGCAACTCTTGAACAAGTTTCCTTTGAGTTCTAACAAGTTTATTTATTGTTTCTACCATATGAACTGGAATTCTAATGGTTCTAGCTTGATCAGCTATTGCTCTTGTGATTGATTGTCTAATCCACCAAGTTGCGTAAGTTGAAAATTTAAATCCTTTAGTAGGATCAAATTTATTAACTGCCTTCATTAATCCCATATTTCCTTCTTGGATTAAATCCTGAAACTGCATACCTCTACCTAAATATCTTTTTGCAATTGACACAACTAGTCTTAGATTTGACTCAATTAATACTTCTCTTGCATAATGTCCAGTATCAATTTTATCTTTAATTTTTTCTATGTCCTCTTCTGTTAAATTGGTCATTTTACCATTATCATACAAACCTAATTTTTCTTCAGCTAATAAGCCTTCTTGTACTTTGCTTGAATAATCTATTTCTTCAAAAATAGTTAACAAATTAATTTGACCAATTTCTTTCAAATACATTTTAATCGGATCATCAGATTGAGTAGGAGATGCAACAGTTGAAACTATGTCATCGATATCTTTGGTTTTTAAATCCTTTTCAATTTCTTTAGAAAAAGAGCCAAATTCTTCATCTTCTACTAAGTCATCATCATCATCGTCTTCTTCATCAATTTCTTCTTCAAACATATCTTCATCAACTTCAATATCGTTTATCGATTTAAGTGATAATTCATATTCCTCTAGCTCTTCATCTTTTACTAAATCAATGTTATCATTTTCTAGTAATTTAATCAATTCATCAAAATCTTCACTATCTTCATCAACAATCGATAGTACTTTTTTAACGGCAATATATCCTTTTGCTTTTCCCTCTTCAACAAGTTCAAGTAAAGGCAAGTTTTCACTAATCATTAAAATCGCCTCCTTTTTTTAGAAACTTTGTTGAACCTCTTCTTGCGGATATTGTTTTGTTTAATTTATCCACACTATTTGGTTCCTGTCTGATTTCCATTAATATTTTATGCTTTTTATACTCTCCAAACCCATTTAATAGAACCTCAACTTGAGAAACATCGGATGGAAATTCCATATTTAGTATCTTTTCAAAAGTAGTCGCGGTTTCATCAGGAAGTTTAGCTTTAATAACTTCTTCATCAATAACATTATGAACATTAAAATATTGATGTACATGTAGCATAATGTCTCTATTATCAGGACTTACATAAAAATTATCAAATTTAGACTCTATTTCTGCACATCTTTCAGGGTGTTTAATTGCAATATTAATCAATTTTTTTTGTAATATATCTAAACTAGCAACTTTCGCATTGTCTCGAATATTAACAATATCACCAGTGTTTTTATTAACGATAATTGGAATGTATATATCATTGCTTGGTTTGTATTTGTTTTCATCATAATCATTTAATAGTCCACTAACACTAATTTCTAAATCATGACTTAGTTTTTTAATTGTAGATTCTATTAAAACATTTGAATTGAATATGTGTAAAAAATTAAAAATTTCCTTTTTAAATTTTTCAACACTATTAATATCATTTTTAATTAATGATTTTTTCTCGTTTTCGTAAATATAATCAATCGCATTTACTTGATTATTTACTAATAAATCTTTCAATGCATCATTTCCAAACTTGTTAACATATTCATCAGGGTCTAACCCATCAGGAATTATTATACAACTAACATTCATTTGAAATTGATTTAAAAGTTTTATCGCACGTTTAGTTGACTCGATACCAGCAATATCTCCATCATAACATAGGGTTATATTTTCGGTTATTCTTCTTATTGCTTTGATTTGCTCAATTGTAAAGGCAGTCCCCATAGTCGCGACACTGTTTTTAACATTAGCTCTATGTGCAGCAATAACATCCATGAAACCTTCAAAAACAAAGACATTATTATTTTGTTTTATGTCTTGAAATGCTTCATAATAGTTATATAATATATTCCCTTTTTTAAATATAACATTTTCGGCACTATTGACATATTTGCTCTCATTGGATTCTTGATATTTTCTACCACTAAACCCAACAAGTTTTCCATTCAAATCTGAAATGGGAAACATTATTCTGCTTTTGAATACATCATAAAAGCTGGATCCACTTCTTACAACACCCGCATCTATCATATCTACTACTAGATGATTTTTATCACTTAGCATTCGATATAATAAATCACTCTCATTACTTGCTAAACCTATATTAAAACGTTTAATTATATCATCTGTAATATTTCTATTATGTAAATATTTAATGGCATCCAAGCCGTTATTAGTATTTGTTAAATAGAAATGATAGAATTTAGCAGACTCTTCAATAATATCATAGTATCTTTTGTTTTGTAAGTAAAATTTTTCTTCTTTTGTTTGAGATACCGTAACTCCAACACGGTTACCTAGTTCTCTTAAGGCTTCTGAAAAGGAAATTCTTTTAAATTTTTCAATAAAAGTAATAGCATTTCCTGATGCATGGCAGCTAAAACAAGTATAAATCTTTTTTGTTGGTGAAACAGTCAATGAAGGGTTTTTATCATCATGAAATGGGCATAGACCAACATAGTTGTTACCTTTTTTCTCTAAGTGAACATGCTCACTTATGATATCAACGATATCAACCTTATCTTTTATTTCATCAATTTTGTTTTGATAATCACTCAAATATTATCACCTACATTAATTTATTTTTTATATAATCTACAACTTCTTCTATTTTAATTCTAATTTGTTCCATTGAATCACGATCTCTAATAGTAACAGATCCATCCTCTAGACTATCGAAATCAAATGTAATACAGTAAGGTGTTCCAATTGCATCTTGACGGCGATATCTTTTTCCAATTTTACCGCTTGTATCATAGTCTACCATAAAATGTTTAGATAAATTTTGATGTAACAAACTTGCTTGTTCGTTTAATTTATTTGTTAATGGTAGCACTGCAGCTTTAAAAGGTGCTAATGCTGGATGCAAGTGTAGAACTTCTCTAGTTTCACCATCATCTAAAACTTCTTCTTCATATGCACTTGTAAGTACAGCAAGTAATAATCTCTCAACTCCCACCGAAGGCTCAACAACATATGGTAAATATTTAGTATTAGTCTCTGGATCAAAATATTCTAAGTTTTCACCAGAATGTTTTTGATGTGTTGATAAATCATAGTCAGTTCTATCAGCAATACCCCATAACTCTCCCCAACCAAAAAGAAATTTAAACTCAATATCGGTTGTAGCATTAGAATAAAATGAAAGTTCATCTTTATCGTGATCTCTATATCTCAATAGATCACTTTTTATACCTATTTCACTTAAAAAGTTTAAACAATAATTTTTCCAATAGTCAAACCATTCAAGATCGGTTCCCGGTTTACAAAAGAACTCTAATTCCATTTGTTCAAATTCTCTTGTTCTAAAAATAAAGTTTCCTGGAGTGATTTCATTTCTGAAACTTTTTCCTATCTGTGCAATACCAAAAGGAACTTTTTTTCTTGTGGTTCTTTGTACATTTTTAAAGTTAACAAAAATACCTTGACATGTCTCTGGTCTTAAATAAACAATATTTTTATCGTCATCTATTACACCTTGATTGGTTTTAAACATCAGATTAAACTTTCTGATTTCTGTAAAATTATGACTTCCGCAAGAAGGACATGAAATTTTACTATCTTTGATATAAGTAGAAATTTTATCATTATCCCATCCATCGCCTGTTTCTTCACCATGAGTAAACTCTTCGATTAGTTTATCCGCACGATGACGAACACCACAGTTTTTACAGTCTATTAAAGGATCAGAAAAACCACCTACATGACCACTAGCAATCCAAATATTGGGATTCATTAGTATTGCAGAATCCATACCAACGTTATGGACAGACTCTTGAACAAACTTTTTCCACCAAAACTTTTTAACATTATTTTTAATCTCAACACCTAATGGTCCATAATCCCAGGAATTGGCTAAACCGCCATAAATTTCACTTCCTTGATATACGAAACCTTGATGCTTTAAAAAAGCCACAAATTGCTCCATTGTGATGTCCATAATCTCACTCCTTAAATTTTCATATCATATTCCATATTACCATAGTTTAATTATTTTGTAAAGATAAATTTAGACAGGTAAAATCATAATAATTTTAGAAGCGAGAAAAAAAGATTGTTGTAAACAACAATCTTTAAAAGATATTAGAATATACCTGCACCATATAAGGCCATTAATATATAATATATTACAAATAATATTGTGCTTCCTAACAATATAGGATGGATATCTTTTACTTTTTTCTTTGCTAATTTTACAATAACAAAGAATATAAATCCAAAAGCAATACCTGTAGAAATATTATATGTAATTGCCATTAGTAACGCTGTAAAGAAGGCTGGTACTGCTTCTTCAAATTCATCCCATTTAATATCTTTGAAACTAGAAGCCATCATAACACCAACAATAATTAAAGCTGGGGCTGTAGCAGCACTAGGAATTACTGTTGTAATTGGATAAATAAAGATACATAATAAGAAGAACATTGCAGTAAAGAAACTTGTTAAACCGGTTTTTCCACCAGCTTCAATACCTGCAGCACTTTCAACATAAGTTGTTGTATTTGAAGTACCTAATAGAGCACCTATGCTAGTTGCAATTGCATCTGCGAATAATGCTTTTTCCATTTTTGTTTTAAAACCTTTGCTATTTTCAATAGCATCTAAATCTTCTTGTTTGAAGATACCACTCTTTAAGCCAGTACCAATAAATGTACCAATTGTATCAAAGGTATCTGATAAACTAAATGCAAATATTGCTAATAAAGAAAGTAGTATTTTTGAAGCACCACCACTAAATAGTGTTCCCATACCATCAAAAGCTGCAAAGAATGTTGTACCAATTTCATTAAATGGAGCAAACAAATTACTAAAGTCCATTCCGCTAAAATCAGTAACTCCCATTGGCCACCCAATGATAGTTGTAACTAATATACCTATTAAAATTGCACCTTTAACTTTTGTTAAAAGTAAAATCACAGTAATAACAATACCAATAAATGCTAATACTGGAGCTAATTGACTAAAATCAACAATTGCAGGAACTGCAGATGAATCTCCAAATATTGTCCCAAACTCTTGAGTCCAATGACCTGGATCTATTGTGAATTCCAACCAACCTGCATTTTTAAATCCAATGTAAGCGATGAATAAACCAATACCACCACCAATTGCATGTTGTAAACTAACTGGTATCGACTTTACAATTTGTTTTCTTACCTTAGTAACAGTGATTAAAATATTAACTAAACCACAAATAAATACAATAGCTAAAGCTTCTTGCCATGAAAATCCCATTGCGCCAGCAACTGTAAATGTAAAGAATGCATTAAGTCCCATTCCTGGTGCTAGTGAATATGGTACATTGGCAAATAATGCCATAACTAAAGTACCAATAACTGTAGCAAATATTGTTGCTAAGAATACTGCACCATGAGGCATACCAGTAATTGACAACATACTAGGATTTACAATAATAATGTATACCATTGCAAAAAACGTTGTTAAACCGGCAATCAGTTCTTTTGGAATAGTTGTTCCGTGTTCTTTAAGTTTAAAAAAACTATAAATTTTGTTCATTTCCTCTCAAATGACCTTTCTTGTATTTAGTTTTGCAAGACAAAATAAAAAGCAAGTAATAGAATAATCTATACTCGCCAATAATAATGCATGCTTAAAAACAAGATGCAGTATAACCAATAGTCAAGCGATTACGGTCGCTTGGTAGAAACTCGGGAACCAATTATCCCTATTATATTGGCGATGCTATTTAATTTAACTTTAAACAAAACTATAATCTATTTTAACACAA
>JBAYTC010000029.1:0-13766 GCA_041675825.1 Bacilli bacterium
ACATATAATGTAATAGCTTGTTTTCTACTTGCTAAAGCAAGTAGCGGCATATCTCCAGAATGTCCTGTTTTATACTTATAATGCAAATTACCAAAGCCAATAATATTACCCCACATCAAAGGTTCTTTATTAGTAACCTTCTTAAACAAGTTTACTAATACTTTAATGTCATTAATTCTTGCTTCATCAAGACTATCAATAAAGCCTATAACATCATTACTTGTTATTTTCATAATTTACCTCACCATAACCCATATATATATATTATAACATTTTATTTCTCATCCATATTAAATATTACTTTAAATACTGCAATATCTATATATACATACTTACTTAACAGGCTTTTATCTTGAATTCTTTTACACTAACCCTTTAAACTATAAACACTAGTTTCATTTCCATCATCATATAGTAAGGTTGTATTTGATAGTTTAGAGAAACTTACTACCTGAACATAATCCCCTGCAGATCCAGCAAAATTTAATCCAAGTACAATATAAACACTCATAAATAAATATTGTGGAACAACAAATAATGCTAAGAGTAGAATAATACCCCATACAATAACTGGAGCTAATGCTATTATAATAAAACTTTTTTTATTATAATACACATTACTTCCGGTAGTTAAAAATGGAAACCTGAAATTATAATTTGGTTTTTCTTTAGATAAAACTTGAATAAATATTCCATGTGTTAATTCATGAACTATCATATATAAGAATACTAACCCTACAGTTATAACTATATTTTTAAAAGCACTAAACTCATTTTTAATAGGAAACTTAAATATGATTGCTGAAGCAACAAATACTATTGCAATTAAAATAAATATTATTTGAATTATTGAATTTAATTTATTATCTTTCTTAAGATCAATTTTTTTACTTAACTCATAATTTGTTGGTAATTTAATAGTATTATTAACATTATGCATATTATTTATTCTCCTCTACTAATATGGTTTTTTTATCACTAACAATAAAATCTCTTTTAATAATTCTAAATAAATATAAACAAACAGGTATAGTTATTAATAGTATAAATAACAATATATACCAGTCATATATCTCATTATTTGAAGTTATACTTCCTGTTATATTAAATATTATATGAAATATAACTCCTGGATAAATCTTTTTAGTTATTACTACTAACAAAGAAAGAAAAACTCCAATAACTATAGCAACTATTATTTGAGCAATTAACTCATTATATTCATATCCTCTTGATAAGTTAACAATATGCCCAGCACCAAAAGTAACTCCAGATATAATTATAGTTTTTATAACACTTGATCTTTCCCCAATAGCCTTAAGTAAAAAACCTCTAAAGATTATCTCTTCAATAAAGCCAACACCAATCATTAAACCAATAACTGTAATAATGGATTCTTTACTCAATGAGTCATCTATTCCCTTAGTAAGTTGGATTAGACCAATAATAAATAGCGGAATATAAATCAAAACAGATGTATTTTTTGATGTATTTTTAGATTCAAAAATTAATTTAGTTTTTGATATTAAAATATACAAAGAAAGTGATACTGCAAATAATAACACACATATTGTAGTTAAATAATCTAGTTTATACGCTTCAGAAATTAAATCACTAATATTTACTGTAACCACATATAGCACAATCCAAAAAACTGCAAATAGCACTTTATTTTCAAATATTTTCTTCATAATTATTTATCCCCTCTTAATTTAAGTTGTAGTTTTAAACCAGTAAATGTATCCATTAAAATTGATTCAATTTGTTCTTCATCAAAGTCACAATCATTTGTTGCCATTAAAGAAGCAATCCCATGAGTTACTAACCAAATATTTAAAAACAATGTTTGAGATTCATTAAAACTTAAACTTGTCATACCTGATATAATACCTATAATCTCATTGTTAGCTTCATCTCTAACCATTTGTAGAAGATTTCTACCTTTAAACTCATCTGACATAAATAAAAACTTAAACAAATTAGGTTCATACTTAGCAAAATTAATATATGCTTTACCCATACCCAAAAACGGAATTCTATGTTTTAACATTCCTTCTTCCATGTATTTATCAAATACCCCTTCAACATATTTATAAAGTTCCTTCTTCAAATTTTCCATTTGATCAAAGGTTCTAAAAATAGGTTGTACTGAACACTTTAAATCACTCGCTAAATCACGAGCATTAACTTTTGAAATTCCTTGTTTCTTTAATAAATTAAATGCACTATCAATTATTGATTCTTTACTAACCTTTATTCTAGGTGGCATAATATTCATCTCCTTTTAAACATAACAAATATTAAATAACAGACGTTATGTATCATCTGTTATCTATTATATATTATCTATATTTAATTGTCAACAAATAAATAAAAAAAATATTAAAATATTTCTATTATTTATCTATTGACAAATATTTATACTAATTTTATACTATAATCAGTTTTTATGTTGAAAAAAACTAAATTCTGATATTAAGTGAAAAAGGTGTTATTATGAAAAAAAGTAAATGTGTTTATATGATTATATTTATATTAATGACTTTATCTGCTTTACTAACAATAGTTGATATATTTATTGGAATGAGTATACCAACAGACAAGATTCCAGTTAGTTCATTAGAATATTTGGAACTATTTAAAACTAATCCATATTTAGGATTTTATCTTCTAGATTTCTTGAATCTAATAAATACGTTATTAATTTTTACTTATGTTATTATCTTGCTAATTTTTGTATTAAACAATCACAAATACCTTCGTTACTTAACCCTTGCTTTAGTAATTACTGGTACAGTCTTATTCATTGTTAATCATGGATCAATTCAAATGTATAATCTAAGTAAATTGTATCACTCTACAAATAACATTACTATAATGGCAAATACCATAAATAAAGCTCAAGCACTACTTGATAAAAGTGCTCATGGAAGCTTAAATAATTTCTTTGGTTCCTTTATACTATCTTCTTCAAATTTATTTATAGTATTTTTAGTATTTAGTAAATTTAAAATTAAGAATTCTATTACAAATTTAGGATATATAGGTTATGGTTTAATATTAACATATGTAATATTAATAACATTTGTATTTGATTTAAATTCATTTATGATGTTATTAGCAGCTATTAGTGGTATTCTAATCTTAATATGGCAATTATATACATCAATCAAGTTCTTAAAGATATATAGGTTAAATGAAACTTTATAAATACCTTATTTAAAAATAACATAAATACATTCCATTAAAAAAAGTAATCACATTATTGGTGATTACTTTTTATTACTTATAGTATTATCTTTCCTACTTAAAATAATATATAGCAATTTTTTATCTAACTTTTAAATTCAAACAAATTAATAAACTTTTATAAAAGTGATATATAATATTTTTTTACTATCTTGTAGAATGTCCTTCGCCATCTGTTGCTCCACTGATATCAAAATCATAATTAGATCCATCATAACTAGGATATGCAGGTAATCCATAACCTGTAATCTTATTATAATCTAACTTGTAACTTCTTTTTAGTACCATATCACTAGTATTTCCTTCAATGGTATAAACCGTGTTCCCATCACAAGAAATTACAATCCCTGTATGAGATGCTCCATTACTCTTAAAGAAAATCAAATCTCCAGTTTTAGGAACATAATCTTCTTTATATTCAAACAAACCTCTTTCTTGATACCAAGCCATCCCTGCACTTACAGCTGCATATTTGGGAATAATAGTTGTTGGTATACCTGCTTGGTTACTACACCAAGAAACAAACATAGCACACCATTCAGCATTTGGCAATCCATACCAATCCCCAAATTTAGTATCATTATTAGGTCCTTCTTTATAACCTTCTTCATTATAAGCTGCCTTAAGTAATAAATAAACAGGATCTAAACGTTCTTTAATAACAATAGGAAATTTAACTTGTTCAGTTTTGCTCGATACAGTAACATACCCCACACCTTCTTTAATTGGTGTTATTATACCTTTAGAATCAACAGTAAATAAAGATGAGTCGTTAGAAGTAAAACTTACCTCTCCACTAGCAATAATCTTAGGATTAGAATCTAAATATACATTATTAACCCCATAAACTCTTGGAACTTTTTTAAGTGATACTTCAGTTATTGTAGAAACATCCCCTTTAACTCCCATGAACTTACTCTGATGTTTAGATATATCAACCTCTGTGTCATTTGATAATCCATAGTAATTGTTTGTTATTTCAATTAGAGATGGATTTGTGTTAGATGTATCCGAATTATTCTTATTACGTAAGTAATAAGATGAAGGTAAACCAATAAATGAGTTATAACTAATATACGCACTGAAATTACTTTGATTATTAGAAGCTGCATTATTGCGAAGTAATATATAGTTTGTACATTCTTCAAACTGATTATAACTGATATTAATAGTAGTTAGCCCTTCTTGATAATTTCTAAAAGAAATTGCCCCAGAAAATAAAACATTAGTTTTACCAACATCTGTAAACTTATTATCAAATATCGATATTGAGTTTTGAATATACTTCATATTAGAACCATAAGTTCTAAAATATATTCCATTATATAAACCATTTTTAAATGTATTATTTCTTATCAACCATTGACTAGATTTCGATACGATTCCATTAGATACACGAATTGCATCCCTACTAAAACCATCAAATACATTATTAATAACCTTAAAATTATTAATATAACTTAAGTTAATAGCTATATCACCTATATTTATAAATTGATTATTTTCAATAACAACATCATCTGTATACTCACGTCCCAAAAGAAATGATAAAAAGGCTCCAAAGTAGGTATCATTTTCTACCCAAACCTCTTTTGTTTGCGTAGTATTGCTAATTATATTGTTAATGAATGTAAAAACATTATTTTCCCCTTCTAAAGTAATAGTTGCATCTTGTGTAAAACTAATCCCATTAATAGTTAAATGACTAACCTTACTACTAACAATAACCTTACTTGTAATAATGGCTTCTGCAGTTCTAGCTTTTGTAGTAGGGTCAATATCCATATTAGGACCGACTAATTTAATATTGGATTTACTTAATGTAATATCCTCATTATATACACCTGGTGCTAAAGTAATAATAGAATCTTTTTCACTTGCATTAATTGCATCATTAATATTTCCAAAAACATTAATATTACGACTATACTCTAAACCATCATAGTAAAAAATTTCCGCACTACTTTTTATAATCTCTTGATCAACAATAATCTTGTTAGTATTTAAATTATCACTACTTCTTACATAAAACTCTTGTTCGAAAAAAACAGATGGTTGATCAGTAAGACTAACTCTAATTATAGCTGTTCCTTCCTTAATGAAACTAACAACTCCATCATTATCAACAGTCGCAACTTCCTCATTACTTGATGTCCAAGTTAAATCATTACCCTTTGCATCTATAATAATAGAAGTTTCTTCACCCACTAAAACATATGGATCAATATTATAACTAATCTCCTCTATTTTCTTGGGTTTTATTGTGATAATTTTACTTGCAACAATATCACCATCTACAATAGCATTTAGAGTAATATCTCCAGACAAAAGGAAAGTTAAATCTCCACTTTGATTAATACTTGCTAATTCACTATTATCAACACTCCAAATTACTCCATCAATTCTATTATCATTTTTTTCTAATGAGTATTCAGAGTTTAAACCCACTTCTACTTCATCTAAACCAACTACTTGATATGATGAATCATCTATAACCCTAATGATTACAGATTTTTCTTCTTCCCTAACTTTAATAAGAATGATAGTATCTCCAACGCTAGTTCCCTCTATTTTAAAAGCATCAACTAATCTTACGATATCAGGGTCATAAATTTCAATATCATATTCTTCATCATTACTAATAGATATATCTAATTCAATTATCTCTCCTACATGAACAGTATAATCTGACTTATTAATAGTAATATAATTCTCTATTTTAGGCTTACAACCCGACACAAAACTAATTAGTAATAGCATTACAAATAGAATTTTTCTCATGTGTTTATCTCCATTCTTATTAAACTTTAAACTAAATAACACTAACAGTAATAATGAATTTTTTTGCAATTATAACTTGACTGTTTACAACCTTAGACTTAAGAGGAATAATCTTACAAAATTCATCATCAACTTCAATAAGAGTTCCCTTATAACTTTTAGGAATAGACCCACCACTTGCATAAGCTGCAGATAAAGCAACTAATATTTCTACTTGTCTATGTAATAATTGTTCTAACATATATTAATCTCCCATATTTATAATTAATTACTATTAATATAATCTATTATATCATCAATTACTCTTTGATCAACCTTAGCATCTTTTTGATATGCATTATTAATTGATTCACCTTCACCATTTGTAAACAAATGGTTTAAATTTGCATATTCTACAAACTGAGCTTTAGAATTATCTTTAAGTAATTCTTTGTATTTATTATAATGATTAATACCAATTTGTAAATCTAAATTACCTTGCATAACTAATAAAGGACAATTTAACTGTTTTACTAATTCCAAATCCATTTTATTATAATTCACATAATATGCTTGATAAGCACCAAAGTATATATAATTTTCTTCACCCTCACGAACTTCTGTTAAAGATTTAACATCTTCTACATATGGTAAATACTCTAAATACATTTCTTCACTTTGTTTTTTCGTCTGCTCAAGAATTAAATCAAGGATATGCATAGTTGTTCCACCCATTATTATTCCCCCAGCCAATAAATCATCAAATGCTAAAAATTTAGGAATAATTTGTGCACCCAAAGAATGTCCTAATAAATATATTTGCGAATGATCAAAGTTTTTATTAAGTCTCGCGCTTTGAATCATACTGTCTACCATATATTCATATTCGTCAATAATTGTAAAATCATAATCATTAACAACCTTATCAATATGTTGATAAGTAACTTTATTACATCTTACTGAAGCAATACCTTTCTTAGCTAAACTATAAGCAATATCCTTATATGGTGTTTGATTATTAATACTTCCATCCATATCAACTGGTCCACTCCCAGGAACAATAATTACAACTGGTGTTAAATGATCACTAATTGGAATAAGCATTTCCCCATCTAAAGTATATTCATTGCTGTTAAGTTCTAATTCTGTAACAACATAATTATATACTTTTTCTTGTTCTTTTATAGTCCAATTGGCATAAATCGTAATATCTTCTTTAATTGGCTCTTCAACTAATGAATCATTATAAAATTCTTTAAGAAAACCACTGTCCCAATACCAACCTTCAAAATCATAACCATCTTTAGTTAAGTCATTAGGTAAATCGATACTTGATTTACCATCTGTTATTATTGATGATACTTCGCTTCCGCCATTAGTATTAAAAGTAATCACATATTCTTTGTTTTTTGTACAACCAACTAATAACACACAAAACAATAATATAATTAAAACTAATTTCTTAATAGATTTCATAATATCTCCCTTCTTTAATATCCATCATTATTATAACATAATTATCTGTTTGCATCAATAATTCTTTATATACCTTTTTAAATATATGGTTTTAACTAATAATCCCTTAAATAAGAATTTTTACTTCCTTAAACATATACTTCCTTAATGTATACACATATCTATAATAAATGGGTAAAGTATATTAAAAGGGACATTACATGTCCCAAATAATATCTATTTAATTAATAGTTCTATTTCTTCTTCTAATGTACTAAAATTACTAACCTTATATCCATAAGGAGTCATTAATGGTGTTACAATTTCTAGCTCAGACTCATTTAAATACATTAATACTTTTTCAGTATGTGGATACAACATAAACAGTTTTACAACCTTCTTGTCCTTTTTTATAACCCATTTTGAGAACTCTTCAATTTCAGGCATATATCTATGATGAGGAAAGCTCCTACCTAACTTACTTGGATTTCCTCCCCAAGATAATCTCCATGTTGATTTAGCATTAATTGTTACATTTGAATGCTTTGGTATAAATACGCATTTGATATATACTTCCACTTCTTCATTTTCCAATAAGTAGTCATATAATTTATCTCTTCTAGAAGTCATCATGTAACCTTTATCTTCTAGTTTAGTTAGTTTTTCAACTATTTGTTTATGACTTCTATATGGCAAATAAAACTGATTATAACCAAGGGCTATTACCATTAATCCTAGTGCTACATATACTATTTCCATAACTGTTTCTCCACTATTATCTCTAAAATTCTATTCTCTCTTTGACTATATGGTCTTTTAGAAAGCTGGTTGTTTTTTAATGCATCCTCTGGCTTAATCTTTACAACTTCATACCCAGCTTCTTCTTCATAATCGTCTAATCCTAAAATTCCTGTATTTTCTTTAACTCTGCCAATATAATAATATGATGTTTGAAAAAATAAAGTACCTTCTTCTTTGTAAGAGGGTCTTTTCTCATAAAACTCCCCAAACTCTTGTAGGGACTCCTTATCCATTATAAGTCCAGTTTCTTCTTTTACCTCTCTAACTAAACAATCAATTAAAGATTCATTTTCTTCAACTCCACCACCAGGCAGTTTATACTCATTATACTTTTTTGAATGTATCATTATAAGCTTATCATCTTCAAATATGATTGCTCGACAAGCATATCTTTTAATTACATTACTATACACTACTTTATCTTTAGAGTAAATTTTTCCTAATAAAACCATCATGCACCTCAATAGATATTATATCATAAATTAGGTTTATTTAAAATTGTTTTTTTATCAATTGTTTTATATTTCGTTTCATGATACAATACTACTATATGGAGGAAAATATATGTATTTAATATTTATAAATGATTTTGTTTTCATGATAATTGTTTTTCTTCTAGCTTTATTTTTATCACTACTTATAACTCTAGTGTATTATTATACAAATTACGTAAAAGAATCCAGTAGACAAAAAAAGTGGGTATATGATGAATTAAACGAAAACGCAAAACATGGTTCAACAGTTTTTTTAGGTGACTCCTTAACTGACTTTTATCGAACAAGCGAATTCTTTCTAAACTTTAATATTTATAATCGGGGAATTGCTGGAGATTCAACTGATGATATATTAAGGAGAATAGAAACTAATGTAATTAATATCAAACCTAGTAAGTTATTTCTTCAAATTGGAACAAATGATTTGGGTTATAGAAAAAAACCGGATTATGTAATTAAAAATATTGAAAAGATAATTGATTTATTGCAACAGAAAGTTGAAGGTATTGATATTTATTTAATATCATTATATCCTGTTAATCATCAAGTGATAAGTTTAAGTAAAATCATTGTTGGTTTAAGAAAGAATTCAGATATTAACTATATCAATTCTAAGTTGGTTGAAATGGCCAAAGAAAAAAACATCAATTATATTGATATGCATCAACATTTAATTGATGAAAAAGGAAATCTTAAAAAGGAATATACCATAGAAGGTCTACATATATCAATGATTGGTTATATTAAAATAACCGAAATCTTAGAACCCTATGTATATGATAGTTATGTAAGCATTGATTAACAGCTAAAAATTGTTAATCTTTTTTTGTGTCCAAATATTTATATTTATTTTTATGGATTATTATGGTATAATAAATAAAAACTGTAGAGGTGTTTATATGTCGATTGATATAAAATTAACTGATCAAGAATTAGTAAGAAGGAAAAAAATGGAAGATCTTAAACAAATGGGTATTGATCCATTTGGTCAAAGATTTAATAGAACTACTAATTCATTAGAAATCAAATCTAAATACGATTCTTATTCAAAAGAAGAATTACATGAAATGAATATTGAGGTTGCCATTGCTGGTAGAATTATGACTATTAGAAGTAAGGGTAAAGCTGGTTTTATGCATCTTCAAGATAAACATGGTTTAATCCAAGTTTATGTAAGACAAGATCAACTTACTGAAGATGAGTTTCATATCTTTACTCAAGGTGACTTAGGAGATATTGTTGGTATTAATGGTGTTATCATTAGAACAAATACTGGAGAAATAACCGTTAAAGCAAAAAAATATACTCATCTTTCTAAAGCTTTAAGACCTCTTCCAGATAAGTATCATGGACTTCAAGATAAGGAAGAAGCAAGACGTCACAGATATGTTGACTTAATTGTTAATGAAGAGTCTAAACAAATCGCATTTATGCGCCCAAAAATTATAAGAGCCTTCCAAAGCTTTTTTGATGGTAGAGGATTTGTTGAAGTGGAAACTCCAATCTTACAACCTATTCTAGGTGGTGCTAATGCTAGACCATTTAAAACTCATCATAATGCTCTTGATATGGACTTCTATTTAAGAATAGCAACAGAACTACCTCTTAAGAGATTAATCGTTGGTGGTATGGAAGCTGTATATGAAATTGGAAGACTATTTAGAAATGAAGGAATGGATTCAACACACAATCCTGAATTTACAACAATTGAAGCATATCTTGCATATTCTGATATGGAAGGTATGATGGATTTAATTGAAGATTGTTTTGTTAGTGTTGCTACAACTGTTTTAGGAAAAACAACTGTATCTTACCAAGGTCACGAAATTAGTCTTGCTAAAGGATTTAAGAGAGTTCATATGGTTGAAGCCATTAAAGAGGTTACCGGAATTGATTTCTTTAAAGTAACAACTCTTGAAGAAGCTCTAGAATTAGCAAAGAAAAATAATGTACATGTTGCTAAGCATCAACAAGCTTATGGACATATCATTAATTTATTCTTTGAAGAATTTGTTGAAGAAACTCTAATCCAACCAACATTTGTATATGGACATCCAATTGAGATTTCACCTCTTGCTAAAAAGAACAAAGAGGATGAAAGGTTCACAGACAGATTTGAATTATTCATAAACAAAAAAGAATATGCAAATGCATTTACAGAACTTAATGATCCAATTGATCAAAGGGAAAGATTTGAAAATCAATTAAAAGAAAAAGACTTAGGAAATGATGAAGCAACAGAAATGGATCATGATTTCGTAGAAGCCTTAGAATATGGTATGCCACCTACTGGTGGATTAGGAATAGGTATTGATAGAACAGTTATGTTACTTACTGGTATTGATTCTATTAGAGACGTAATCTTATTCCCACATATGAGAGCAAAATAATAACTTTACAATTAGAAACCAAAATAAAAACCAAGTTTTTAAAACTTGGTTTTTATTAACCTCTTAAAGCTATATACATACTTTTTTAATATGTGTTAGTTTATCATTAACTCTTCAGTAATTCTAGAAAATATTTCTGGGACTGTTAATATTTCTTTATCTTTTGGAACAACACTAAGAATGATTGCATCATACTCTTCAATATCATCATATGTAAACTTCTTCTTTTTATCAACAATATCAGTGATCTTTTCGCCAATTAAGTCTAGTTCTTTTTTAATTGTATCAGTATATAAATCTTTTTCAATTAATGCGTCTTTTAAATCATCAACATAGAATACATAATTTAAGATATCTTCAAAATCTAGAAGTTTGTGTAAATCATTATTAAAATTATTTTCTAAATACAATTTAATTTCCTTAACTCGATTAAATAAATAACTAAATCCCGCATCAAAGATTAATTCTAAATCTTCATCTACTTCCTTAGGTTCTAAGTGATTAGCAATAAAATCCATTACCGATAGAATATCATTTATTCGGTAAAATATTTTAGAATTATGATTAAATAAATGATTTAAAAATTCTTCATTTTGATCGTACCAACTTCTGTAATCACTGATCATTTTTTCACCTTATTATATTCAGTATACTTAACTTTCCCTTTTTTTGTTTTCTTCATATTGTCTTTTGCTATTTTTCTAAATAACTCAACACTACCTTCAATTATATCGTCTTTTACAATAAATATACCAGTAGATGGTCCTGTGTAAATATAGATATATTGTTTTGTTTCATTAATACTTTCTACTTGGTTCCAGCCGATAACCGCTTTTCCTTCCATAGTAGTATTACTTCTGGTGATTTTAACTTTAGTTACTTCAATAGTATCTGTAGAATCTTTTCTTTCAACTGTCTCATTTTTTACAATATTATTAATTTTAGAAATCATCATCATTGGTGCTATCATAACTGAAAATGCAGCAAAACCCCAAAGGATAAATACTTGTCCAATATCACCATCTGTTTTAAGGGCATTAATGGTGTTGATTATTGCAACTACAATAATAAATATCGCTATTAAAAATATAAAATAAGTGCTAAATGATTTGTGTAACATATGATACTTATAATAATCCTTATGTTGTTTACGACTATATTTGGTTTTAGATATTACTTTATCCATAAATTACCTCCATAATATAAAATTATTATACCATAAATAAACATATTTGTTAAGAAAATTTTGATTTTGTGGTATAATTAAAAAAGGTGATAAAAATGGATAAATTAATAAAGGCTTTAGCCTTAAATGATGAAGTAAGAGTATATTTAGTAAATAGTAAGGAAGTTCTCGATGAAGCAATTAGACGTCATGACTTATGGCCAACAGCTTCATCGGTTTTAGGTAAAACGATGTCTGTTGGATTAATGATGGGTGCAATGCTTAAAAATGATGAAGCATTAACTATTAAAATTAATGGTAATGGACCAATTGGTAATATTGTTGTTGATGCTAATGGTATGGGTGAGGTAAGAGGCTACGTCCATCATCCCCACATTAATTTTGTTGGATCAAGTGGTTTAGCTGATAGTTATGCAATTGGAGAGGAAGGTTTTTTAGATGTTATTAAAGATCTAAAAATGAAAGATTTCTTTACCTCAACTATTGCAATTACTGGAGACTTGGCTAAAGACTTCACTTATTATTTCATGGAAAGCGATCAGACACCTTCTGCTGTTTATTTAGGAACTTTAATGGATGTTAATAACTTACCTAAAGTTAATGGCGGAATGATTGTTCAACTTCTACCAAATACTGCTGAGGAAACAATTGATAAATTAGAAGATATTTTAAAAAACATTACTTCTGTTTCAACACTGTTTGAAGAAAATTCATTAAACGATATTCTTGATAAACTTTTTGGTAGTAACTGCAAAATTCTAGAAGAAAAAGAAATCAAGTTTCATTGTGGTTGTAGTAAAGATACATTTTCTAAAGCACTAATAACTCTTGGAGTAAAAGATTTAGAAGATATGTATCATGAAGATGAAAAAATCGAAACAACATGTCATTACTGCAATGAACATTATCACTTCGATAAAGAAGAAATTAAAAAATTAATTGAGGAGGTAAAGG
The DNA here is from genome assembly GCA_041675825.1 of Bacilli bacterium. GTDB lineage: Bacteria > Bacillota_I > Bacilli_A > ML615J-28 > CAG-698 > JAEYQM01. The sequence goes on from JBAYTC010000029.1 coordinate 13,290, forward strand.
CTCGTGAATAAACAATATATTCTTGACTTTGCAAAAGAAATTCTAATGATGGATAGCCCAACAGGCTATACGCATCATGTAATAAATCATTTAGAAAGTATTGCAAATGAATTATCTTTAAAAAATGAAAAAGATAAAAAGGGTAACTTAATTATTACGATACCTGGAAAATCAGATTATACTCTAGGACTTAGTGCTCATGTTGATACATTAGGAGCAATGGTTAGAAGTATAAATTCAGATGGAACATTATCATTTACACAACTAGGTGGACCAATCCTACCAACATATGATGGTGAATATTGTAAAGTCTATACTAGAGATGGTAAAGTTTTTACAGGAACATTCTTATCTAATGCCCCTGCAGTTCATGTATATGATAATGCTAGAAGTTTAGAAAGAAATGAAAAAAACATGCATGTAAAGCTAGATGAGGTAACATCATCTAAAGATGATACTAAAAAACTAGGAATTAGT
>JBAYTC010000030.1:0-13758 GCA_041675825.1 Bacilli bacterium
AGGAACGTTTATTACCGCTAAAGAGTTCCCACATCTACAACCAGAAAAAATAACTATTCTTTCAACCGGATCACAAGGTGAACCATTTGCTGCATTATCAAGAATCGCAGATGGTACACATAAGCAAATAAAGGTGCTTGAAGGTGATACAATTATATTCTCATCCTCAGCAATTCCAGGAAACCAAGAATCAATTAACAAAACAATTAATAAACTATATAAGGCTGGAGCAACAGTTATTGTTAACAGCCCGCTTACTGATACCCACACATCAGGCCACGCCTCTGAGGATGAGCTAAAACTTATGTTGGCACTTACAAAGCCAAAGTATTTTGTTCCAATTCATGGAGAATACGCAATGTTAAAGCGCCATAGCGATTTAGCAATTGGAAGTGGTATAAGTAAAAATAACTGTTTCATTCTGGAGAATGGTGAAGTTTTAAGAATATCAAGAAACTTAACTTCAACAGAAGAAAAAGTAAAAGCTGGTGATGTATTTGTTGATTCAAATTATCAAGTGGCAGATGGCACAATTATTAAAGAGAGAAAACTACTATCTGATGATGGTATGCTATCTTGTATATTTACAATATCAAATAATATACAAATAAATCGTCCATCCATTTCATCTAGAGGGTTTATTTATATGAAGAATTCTGAAGAATTAATTAACAACATCTCACAAAAAGCATATGAAACCCTAAATAAATATTTGGAGACACATAAAAAGCCTAACTATACTTCAGTAAAAGGTTTTATCGCAAATGAATTGAATTCATATATATATGAACTAACCGAAAGAAAACCGATAATAATTCCAATAATTATGGAAATATAAAAAAAAGCGCAAGGAAATAACCTTGCGTTTTTTTATATAAATTCAGAAGAGACACTTATATTATACCACATATTATTAAAGTTACCTTAAAAAACTAGTTGATTTTACTTTTAAAAATATGGAATATTTCTCTTGCAATAGTTGCATCTTCAAATGCATTATGACTCTGAACTGTTGGTTCTTGATTAGAAAACTCTTGATAGGTAGCAAACAATCCTATCTCTTGTTTTTGATTATAGAAATTCTTAATTATTTGCATCAGATTTATATATCTACTTCTCACATCTAATGGTTGCAAATGATTAGTTTTGAATGACTGTTCAAGAGCTAAAATATCATTCTTACCCCATGCAATAATTTTAACATCATAATCTTTGATTGCTTTTTGCAATAATTGGTAAAATTCAATATATGATGGAGCATCATTAAAATCTTTATATTCTAAATTTAAAAAGTTTAACGTCCTTTGATTTAAAGAATTTTTTCTCAGAGGCTTTAAAAGAGATGATTCCTCAAGAATAATATTTCCTTGGTGATCTTCAACAATCATACCATATTGTAATATTTCTATATGGTTATTACCATAACTAGGAAGGCTAAACTCCAAATCTAAAAACAAACGGTTTATTGGCTTGTTAATTATTTGTCTTAAACCATCTCTAATAATATTTAAATCATAATAAACTTTACTTCTACTTCTACTAGGTACAAGTATTTTTTCAAAATAGTTTATTTCAAATACCCTATATTGATCATATTGTGTTTTTATATCACTACAGTCAAAAGAAACATATGGAGTCTTATACAAATAAGCTTTAAATTCTTTCATATTTTTATTGGTCATATGATAAAATTCTAGTTTATTATTTACAATAATTGATATTAGTCTCTCTTTTTTTAGCACCTTATAAACTTTGCCGTAAACCTTCATATATTTCCTTTCCAATTCTACTACATAATTAATTTTAAAACTTCTTCAATTTGTTCTTTTGTAAGTTTTAATTTCAATAAGTCATCATTAAAACTTTCTTTACCAATTATTTTTAGGATTGCATTTTTCTTAACTTCGCCAATGCCTTTAATTTTACCAATTTTTGATTCAAATGTGTTCTTGGTGTGCGTTTTATGAAAATAATTAATCGCATATCTGTGCACTTCATTTTGTATTTTTTCCATCAATAAAAACTCATAGCTGTTTTTACTTATTCTAATTGTTTTACCAGCAAATAGCAAAGCGTCGGTTCGGTGATTGGCATCTTTAATTAAACCTAAAACTGGTAAATTTACATTTATATTTGCTAAAGCGCTAAGCGCAGCATTAACCTGGGGAAGACCCCCATCAACAATAATTAGATCCGGTCGATTATTGTTGTCGGAATATCTACGAGTAATTACTTCATACATTGTTGCAACATCATTGCTACCAACAACTGTTTTAACCTTAAATTTTCTATATAACTTTCTTGCAGGTTTCCCATTAATAAAAACAACCATTCCTGATACTGGGCTAGCACCAGATATATTGGAATTATCAAAAGCTTCAATATGATTAATCGGAGCTATACCTAGTAATTCTTCTAATGTGTTTAATGCTCCTCTTGTCTTATTAAACTCTATTTTCTTTTTCTTCAGAAGCTCATCGATTTTATTCTTGGCATTTTCAGAAACTAAATTAACCATCTCCAGATTTTTCCCACGTTTAGGAACAAGTATCTTGTGATTTATAACTTTTTCTAGTTCATCAATTTCAATATTGGGAACCATTATACTTTGAGGAAGGGGGTTATTCTTATCAATATAAAATTGAACAATAAAATCTTTTAAAATTTCTTTTTCATCACCTATTTTATCAAATAAAAAACCGTTTCTCTCAATAAGCTTTCCTTCTCTTAAATGAAACACTTGAATACTCACTACTTCTTCATCAAAGTAATATCCAAAGACATCGGTGTCTAGTGTAAAACCATCCATTTTTTGTCTTTCCGATAGCAGATTTAAATCCCTAATCAAATCACGATATTCAATGGCTTTCTCATAATCTAATTTAACACTTGCTTCTTCCATAAGAATGTTTAGATTCTTAAGTTCATCTCTCGCATTACCTTTAAGAATATTATTTACTTTTTGACGTAAGTCATCATAAATACTTGGATCAATATTATTAATACATGGTGCTAAACATTGACCTATATGGTAATACAAGCACTCTTTTTTGGGTATTTTTTTACATTTAACAAACGGATATACTCTATTAAGCATATCCACAGTATCCTTTGCAGCCTTAGCATTAGGATATGGCCCATAATACTTACCTAACTTTTTATTAGTTTCTCTTGTATATATTAGTTTGGGGTATTTTTCATCAGTAACACAAATATAAGGGTAGGTCTTATCGTCTGTTAACATTATATTATATTTAGGTAAATGTTTTTTTATTAAATTTAATTCTAATATATAAGCTTCAATCTCACTAGAAGTTATGATGTATTCAAAATCATTAACTAGTGAAACCATTTTTGTCGTTTTGGCATCATGACTTCCAACAAAGTAACTCCTTACCCTGTTATATAAATCTTTAGCCTTACCAACATAAATAATGTTATTATTAATATCCTTCATTAAATAACATCCCGGTTTATGCGGGATTGTTTGCAATTTTTCTTTCATATATATCACAACCTATAAACATTTTAGCATACAAACTTATCAATATCAAGGCAAAACAAATTAAAAAGGTGAAATTATTCACCTTTATTTTTAATATTCTTTAAAATACTTTCAATTCTATTTCCCTGTTCGAAAGAATCATCAAACTTAAAACGTAAATCCGGAGTTTTTCTCACTTCTAAACGTTTACTAAGTAAACCTTTAATAAAGCCTTTGGCTTCATTAATGTTTTCTCCAGTTGCAATAACTTGGTTTTGATCTCCTAAAACAGTATAATACACTGTAGCAATAGATAAATCATTAGTAAGATTTACATTAGTTATTGTAACAAATTTTAATCTATCATCTTTAACATCATTAGAAATGATAGTTGCAATTTCTCTTTCTAAAATCTTTTCTAATCTTTCTCTCTTATATGCCATATTATTTCACCTTAGCCATTACAAATGCCTCAATCACGTCGCCAACTTTAATATCATTAAAGTTTTCAATAGTCATTCCACATTCATAACCCAATTTTACTTCTTTAATATCATCTTTAAATCTCTTAAGGGAAGATAGTTTTCCTTCATAAACAACAATTGAATCACGAATCAAACGAACCTCAGAGTTACGACCAATTAATCCATTAGTAACATAACATCCTGCAATAGTACCAATCTTAGATGCCTTGAATGTTTCTCTAACTTCTGCTTGACCGGTAACTTTTTCTTCAAACACAGGATCTAACATACCCTTCATTGCTGATTCAATGTCTTCTAACAACTTATAAATAACATTATATAAACGAACTTCAATTCCTTTTTCTTTTGCTAAATCAGTTATCATACTCTTAGGTCTAACATTAAAACCAATAATAATTGAATTAGATGCAATCGCTAAAGAAATATCCGTTTCTGTAACAGTACCTACAGCAGAACGAACAATTGATATTTTAGCCCCTGCAACTTCAACTTTCTCAAGAGAGTTTTTCAAAGCTTCAATAGAACCTTGAACGTCAGCTTTAATAATAATATTTAATTCCTTATCACTGTCATCTAAGCCATCAAATATATTGGCTAAACTAACAGCTTTACCAACACCTTTAGATTCATTAAATGCTCTAATTAATCTCTCTTCAGCAACTAATCTTGCTGTTTTTTCATCTTCAAATACCATGAAATGATCCCCTGCATTTGGAACTTCCTCAAGCCCAGTAACCTCTACAGCTTTTGAAGGAAGAGCAGTCTTAATATTTGATAAGGTTTCATCAGTCATTGCTCTAATCTTACCATGAGTATTACCAACAACAATAGGATCCCCAACTTTAATTGAACCATTTTTAACAAGTAATGTGGCTACAACCCCACGTCCACGATCAAGCTTAGCTTCAAGAACAGTACCAATACCCAATCTATTTGGGTTAGCTTTAAATGACTCAACCTCAGAAACAAGTAAAATCATTTCTAATAAATCATCTACACCAGTACCAGTTAAAGCAGAAAGTTCAACAAAAATAGTGTTGCCTCCCCAATCTTCACTAATCAGGTTTAGGTTAGCAAGTTCTTGTTTAACCCTCTCTGGATTCGCAGATGGCTTATCAATTTTATTAACAGCAACTATGATTGGAACCTTAGCTGCTTGAGCATGTTCAATAGCTTCTCTAGTTTGTGGCATAACACCATCATCTGCAGCAACAACTAAAACAACAATATCAGTTACTTCCGCTCCTCTAGCACGCATTTCAGTAAATGCAGCATGCCCTGGAGTATCTATAAAAGTAATGTATTTGCCATTTTCCTTAATTTGATAAGCACCAATATGTTGAGTAATTCCACCAGCTTCACCAGCAGTAACTTTAGTGTTTCTTATTCTATCTAATAAAGTTGTTTTACCGTGGTCAACATGACCCATTATGGTAACAATTGGTGGTCTTTCAACAAGTTGATCTTCATCATCAACAATATCAAAATTTTCAAACTTTGTTATGTCAGTTTCTATTTCATCTTTTATATCATAGCCAAAATCCATAGCAACTAACTCAACAATATCTTTTTCAATAACTTGAGTTGCACTTGCCATATAACCTAACATAATTAGTTTTTTTACAACTTCTCCTACAGAAACGCTTAAACCATCAGCAATCTTTGCAACGGTCATACCATTACTATAGTATAAGATTTTACTATCTTTATCTTTTTCCTGAGGAATGTTAGCTTGTCGATTCTTTGTAGATTTAGATTTTGTTTTTTTAATGTTTTTAATTCTAGTGAATTGTTTAACATCTTCTTCATAATCCACATATGTATCATCATATACTCTTGATAATTCAACATCATTCACATTTTTAGTTTCGGGTTTAATCACTTTTTCTTCTTCAACTTCCTCAGTTTTTTTAGTACTAATTTTTTCTTTCTTTGTTTCTACTTCTTTTTTGGTTTCTACTTTATTCTCTTTAGATGAGTCAACCTTTTTCTCCAAAGGTTTTTCTTCTTTTTTAACTTCAATTTTTATGTCTTCTTTTTTTGTCTCAACTGTTTGAGGTTTCACTTCTTTTTCTACTGTTTTCTTAGCTTTAATTGGTTTAATTTCTTTATTATAAACCTTACTTAGCTTTTTAATTATTGCTTTGTCAATTTCCGTATCAATATCTGCTGTAATACCTACATTTTCTAATTTACCAATAAGCTCCTCAGCTTCAATATTTAATACTTCAATTATTTCTTTTACTTTCATATAATCACCCCATTAATCTTTCTAAGGCATCATAGAATCCTTTATCAGATACACCGATAATTTTTCTAGGCTTACCTAAGGCTGATGATAACTCTTCACTTGAAAAATCAAGATTGCACACCACCTTATAAAAATAACATTTCTTATCAAATTTATCGATTGTTTTACTAGATGCATCATTAGCAACAAAAACAATTTTTAATTTGTTTTTAGAAAGTGCCATAGTTACATTATCTTCACCTGTAACTATACACCCCGCTCGATTTGCTATTCCTAATAAGTTCAACACTTTTTGCCTCATTACTTTTCCTCGATTCTTTTTAATAACTCCAAGTAAATTTCATCAGGCACTTTCACTTCTAAATGACGACTTAAAATATTCTTTGTCTTAGCTATTTCAATTGCTTCCTTAGACTTAGAAATATATGCTCCTCTACCATTTAATTTACCTGTTGGATCAATTTTTATCTCACCTTCAGGAGTACGGACAATTCTAAACATCTCTAATTTAGGATATGGTTGATTTGTGGCCAAACATTTTCGAATAGGAACTTTTCTTTGTTTTTGCACAAGTATTACCTCCTTAATTATTTACATTATATTTGAAATCGATACCCTCATCATTGGCATCACTTAATTTTTTGATATCAATTTTCCAGCCTGTAGCTAAAACGGCTAATTTAGCGTTTTGACCTTTACTTCCGATTGCTAAAGAGAATTGATCATCATTTACAATAACAGTTGCTTTTTTATCTCTATCATCAGTCATTACACTAATCACACTCGCTGGACTTAAAGCTTCAGCAATCAAATCTACTGGGTTTGATTTCCAAATAAAGATATCAATTTTTTCTCCACTTAAAGCATTGTTAATTGATTTAATGCGGCTTCCACCACTACCAACACATGCTCCTTTTGGATCAATATCACCATTAACACTAATTACACCAACTTTTGTTCTCTTGCCAGGATCTCTTGCAATACCCATAATTTCAATTTCTCCACTAGCAACCTCAGGAATATTAAGTTCAAATAATTTACGAACAATTTCTTTATTGCTTCTGGAAATAAATACTTTAGGGCCTTTACCAGTCTTCTCGACTTTAGTGATATATACCTTTTTTTCTTCCCCAACAAAATAATCCTCATTAGAAAGAGCATCTCTTAATGATAAAGTAGCCTCAACTCCCTTACCAATAGATAAGGTAATGAATTTATCATTTTTAGCAACAACTCTACCAGTAATAATTTCTCCAACCTTGTCTTCAAAAAAGCTAAATGCTTCTTCTCTCTCTAGTGATTTTAATTCATTTAATAAATTTTGTTTAAACATAGATGCTGCTTTACGAGTAAATACCTTCATGTTTACTTCTTCTCTAAATTCAGATCCGATCTTAACGCGACTTCTTTTATCCATTGCTTCCTCAAGAGTAATCTGTCCTCTTGGCCCTTCTGGATCTACTTCCTCAACAACTGTATAATAATCATAGAACTTAATTTTCTTTTTTTCATAATCAGTCTCTATTTTAATTAAACCTTTATAAGGCACATCACTATTCTTGCAGGCAATTTGCATTGCAAGTTCTACTTTATTTAAAACATCTTCAATATTTAAACCACGATCGTCAGCTATATGCTCTAGTGATTCAAAAAAATCTTTGCTAATCATAATTCCTCCTAAAACTTTACAGCATGACGAATGCTGCTAATTAATTTTCTTTCTATTTCGAATTTTTTAATTCTACCTTTTATATTACATTCAATAACAATATATTCTTCTTCAACGTATTTTAAGTATCCGATAAACTCTTTTAAATTATCAATTTTCTCATATGTTTTAACACATATGTACTGATTGATTGCATCTAATAAGGCTTTTTCATTTTTAATTGGCATTTCTAAACCAGGGCTTGATACTTCCAAAAAATATTCTTCTTCAGTAAAATCAACCTCATCCAACTTTAAACTAATCATTTCATTTAGTTTTGCGGACTCATCAATAGTTAAACCTTCTTTTGTATCAGCAATAATTCTTAAAATATAAGACCCTGCTTCTTTTACCCATTCAATGTCAACTATCTCAATTTGTGATTTTCTACCACATTCATTGATAATTGGAGATACAACACTTAAAATATCCATTATTTATATACTCCTTACTAAAATTGATACAAGGGAGTGAGACAAGCTCACTCCCTAATTCGTTACTTTATTATACCACAAAATAGGGAGCATGTCAAAAGAAAAGTTAAAAGATAATATATAAACGAATAATTCCTACTTATAAATACCAATTTATAGGTTCATCACCATTATTTTCCAAAAAATAGTTAATTCTAGAAAACGGCTTACTCCCAAAAAAACCTCTATAACTTGATAAAGGACTCGGGTGAGGACTCTTAATTACAAGATGATTATTGCTTTTATTAATTAATTCTTCTTTTCTTATTGCATCATTGCCCCACAAAACAAAGGCAATCCCTTTCTTATTATTACTAATATAGTTAATCACATAATTGGTAAACATATCCCATCCAAATTCAGAGTGACTTTTGGGTTTTTTCGCCTCTACTGTTAAAATAGAATTTATAAGTAATACCCCTTGCTTTGCCCAATTGTTTAAGTCAGGATCGATATTCCCCTTAATATCGCTATGAAGTTCTTTAATAATATTTTTTAATGATGGAGGAGTTTTTACACCTGGATTAACCGAAAATGCTAAACCATTAGCAACACCCTCATTAAAATAAGGGTCTTGACCAAGAATAACTACTTTCAACTTATCATAGTCGCACAAATTAAAGGCCCTAAATAAATCTTCTTGTTTAGGGTAAACTATACTTTCTTCATATGCTTTTAGGACTTTGGATCTTAGATTCTGATACCACTCAAGGTTTTTTAATTCTTCTTCGATAAATCTCCATGAGCAATTATTTATCATAAACATATATAACCTACATAAAATGATTCATGATAATTCCACCAGCAATAGCTACATTTAAAGACTCTAATTTGCTATTAATTTTAATCTTAACGTTAAAGTCGGTTTTATTTAAAACTTCTTCTTTAATGCCACTAGCTTCATTACCAAGAATAATCGCATACTTATTTACTCTGTTTATATCATTTAGATACTTGGAACTCTTCAAAGATGTTCCTATTATCATCACATTGTTTTCCTTTAATTCATCTATTGCTTTAGAAATATCACAAATAACAATATTAATATTAAAGATTGCTCCTTGAGTGCTTCTTATAACTTTATCATTATAAATATCAACAGAATCATCAGATACTATGACAGTATCTATATTAAACCCTAAGGCACTCCTAATTAGAGTCCCCATATTTCCAGGGTCACTAATATTATCTAAAATTAGGAACCGATCACCACTAATACTACTTTCTACCATATCACAAACTCCAACTATACCTTGAGGGGAAATAGTGTTTGTAATCTTTTTTATTATTTCATTCGTAACTAAAATATTATTAACACCATCAATATAGTCTTCTTCTTTTGTTATTAAGACTGTATTTAAGCGATTTATCTTATTAGCTTCATTAATTAAATGATATCCTTCAACTAGAAATTGCTTATTAATTTGTCGATATTTTTTATCACTTAATTTAGCCAGATCCTTAATGATATTATTTGATAATGAAGTTATTTTAATCATGTTAGATTACCATGTAAAACTGTAAAGTACAAATAAATTACCATTCCCAATGTTAAAATACTTTGAATAATCCAAATCCATTTTAAAACCTTCTTAGCATATTCTTGACGATTATAATTTACATAAATCGTCCAAGTTACAAAAAAGTTCACTAACGGTAAAGAGTATATTGTAAGAACAACCATTGCATTAAACAAGAAATTTGACCCCTCAGTTGCAACAACATTCAAAGCATCAGAAAATGAATCAATTATAAAGTTTGCAAATGCCATCCATAAATAATATGACCCTACAGGGAAAAATATAATAAATTGCACAACAGCAAAAATAATTATCCATAAAGGTAGTTTATCTAAATTAGATTTACTATCTTTAATTATTTGTTTTCTTTCTTTTAGTAACTCTTTATACTTGGCTTTTAAATCAGCAAACTCACTTAATAGTTCTTCATTTGATTCAACAGCTAATTTCATATCTAACTGATCAATCAAAACCTCGACTTCTTGAAGTTCTAATTCTATCTTTTCTAAATCAGATAATTCTTCAACATTTAATTCTACTTCTTCTAGTAATTCTTTTTCTTCCATTTCGTACCACCTCTTTATTAATTATAGCATAAAAGTCATGAAATATAAATAAAAAAAGTGCAAATGCACTTTTTAAATTGTAAATTTATCATCATTAAAAATTGATGTTGGATTTAAGTAACTTAACTTATATTTTTTAATCTCACTTATTGCGATATCAATATCTTCATCTAAATCGCATTTTGCTTCTTCCCTAATTACCAATTTCAAATTTGGTTTAATTATTGGGTGTTCGGGAACAAATACAGTACAACAATCTTCATATGGCCTAATTGATATATCAAAGGTGTTTATTTTTTTTGATAATTCAATTATTTCTTCTTTATCATAAGTAATTAAAGGTCGCATAATTGGATAGTTGGTTACATCATTAACCACTCTAATACTTTCTAAAGTTTGAGAAGCAACTTGCCCAATACTTTCCCCGTTGATGATACAATCAATTTTGTTTTCTCTAGCAAACTTATCTGCAATTTTATACATAGCCCTACGCATTAATGTAATAATATAATCCCTATTGGCATTCATATGTATCTTTGTTTGAATGTTAGTAAACGGAACTACATATAAATCAATTTTGCCATCGAGCATATAAACACTCAACCCTTCAACAAGTTCAATTACTTTTTGTAATGACATGTCTGAAGTATGTGGTGGAGATGCAAAATGTATTGCTTTTAAATTAACACCTTTTTTAATAGTCAAAAATCCGGCTACTGGAGAATCAATTCCACCACTCATCATAAGCAATCCTGACCCGGCAATTCCACTAGGATACCCTCCAAGACCTTTTATACTATTGGTATAAATATATGTACCTTCTGTTCTTAAATCAACTTGCAACCTAAGCTCTGGGTTCCTTACATCAACACTCATTCCTGCTATTTCAGGCAAAACAAGTTTAGCAACTTGTTGAGATATTTCAATTGAGTTTAGAGGATAATTTTTGTTTCCTCTATTTGTTTCTACTTTAAATGTAAACTCCTTATTTGGCTTTACACTGTTAATTACTTCAATAGCGCCTTTTGCTATTGATCTTATATCACTATCAACCTTCTTACACAAGCTATAACTATATAAACCAACAACTGTATTAAGACGATCAATAACAATTTGATAATCAGTTCCATTTAAATATATATAGAAACGATGGTTAGAATGTGAATATGTAAGACTATCCAAATCTCTACATTTATTCTTTATATTTTCAACCATTTTTCTTAAAAACTGATAATAGTTTTTCTTTTTTAAAGTCATTTCACCGAAGCGAACTAATATCATATCATACATCTATATTAACCTCATTAAACTTTCTATTAACTTATCTATATCATTTAGTGATGTGTTTTTACTAAAACTTATTCTAATACTAGAGCCTGCTCTTTCTTCATCTTTTGTTAAGGAATAAATGGTTCTTTCTAGGTTAGCAGATTTTGATGAACAAGCTGAAGCAGTGGACACATATATTTCATCTTTTTCTAAATGTCTGACAACAGTTTCGCCTTTAAAACCTAAAACAGAAAAATTAAGACAATAATAAGACACGTTATTTATTGGAGTATTTATTTTTATTCCTTCAATTTTACTTAACTTATCATATGCATAACTAAACACTTCTTTAACTTTAACTTTGTTTACGGAAGTTAAAGGAATAAATTTTTTAAATGCTTTTGCTGTTGAAACTACTAAACTAAGATCAAATGTTCCTGGTTTTAAACCATATTGTGCATTAGATCCATACAGTAACCTATCTATAATCATAGTAGGATTATACAATAACCCACCAATGCCTTTTGGTCCATTTATCTTATGGGAGCTAAAAGTATACATATCTATATCATTATAACTAAAATTAGGTTCAACCTTACATACTCCTTGAACGGTATCAACATGTAATCTTACTTTAGGATGTTTCTTTAGGATACTAATGACTTTATTAATATCATTAACAGTTCCTATTACATTGTTAACCCACATGATTGAAACCAAAACAGTATCCTTATTGATAGAATCTTCTAATTCTTTATAGTTAATCATGCCATCTTCATTTAACTCTAAATAAACGACATCAAACTTTTCTTCTAATTTTTTCATTACTTGATAAACAGATGGATGTTCAGAAATAGTAGTAATAATTCTACCCCTATTAAATCTTTTTAAATAACCTAAAATTGCAATATTATTTGCCTCAGTAGCGTTTGAGGTAAACACTATATTATGGCTTGTATTTAAATTCTTTTGTATTTCTTTAATTGATAACTCATACATATGATTTGCTTCGATTCCTAGCTTATGTAACGACTGAGAATTAGCAAAAAAATTGTTCGTTGTTTTTATATATGTATCGAGTACATCTTTATCAATTGGAGTTGTAGAATTGTAATCTAAATATATCATAATAATCACCATTATCTATTATACTCTAAATTATTAAATATTTAAACTAATATTTTTACACATAAAAAAATAATTGTGTTGATTTTATCATATTTATAAACTAAAATATAATTATGGTGGAGGATATTATGAAAAAACAATTAGAAGCTTTATTAGAAGGAATTAATGATGAAATAGCAATACTAGCAAATAGCACTGCTTTTATTTATGAATATATTGAAGATGTTAACTGGGTTGGTTTTTATATTAATAAGAATAATAAACTAATTCTAGGCCCCTTCCAAGGTAGACCTGCTTGTGTTTATATTGATATGGGAAAAGGTGCTTGCGGTACAAGTGCAGTAAAACAAGAAGTTGTAATATTGGGTGATGTGAGACTTGTTGAAAACTATATTGCATGTCATGAAGAAACAAACTCTGAAATAGTTATACCGATAATAATTAATAATAAAACATATGCAGTCTTAGATATTGATAGTTTATCAAAGAATCGTTTTGATGAAAAAACTAAATTATTACTTTTAGAATTAAGCACTGTAATTACAAATGAACTAAGCAAAATACAATAAAGGATACCTTATAGGTATCCTTTATTGTATATATTTTATTAAAATTTAAAAGTTAGATTAAGAAATAGCCATAATAAACTATTGTTTACTTAAATTAACTCTTTTTCTTTCATTCAAACTTAAAACTATTAATACTTGAGAAGGTAAATAAAATCCCCATGCAAAATCAATTCCTGAGGTATTAATTGTATTCACAATTTCTCCAACTTGGACGTAGGATGATAGATTATACAGACCAACAAATATATCACAACAAACAAACAAAACCAATCCTAGGGCAAATAATGGGTTAGCCTTGAAGGATA